>CAZVCX010000085.1:0-3701 GCA_964626375.1 uncultured Dehalococcoidales bacterium
TTTTGGTGTGCATTACTCCTTCGGCGTTTTCTTCAACTCGATGCAGGCGGAGTTTGGCTGGAACAGAGCTGCAACTTCAAGCATTTACTCGCTCTATGTAGTACTTTCAGCACTTCTCGCCGTTATTACCGGATGGGCTCTGGATAGATACGGATCTAGGCCCGTTTTCTTTGCAATGGGACTTTTTACCACGATGGGCTTGCTCTTAACCAGCCAGGCACACAGCCCATTGCAGGTATTCATAACCTACAGCTTACTACTCGCAATGGGCACTGGAGGCATATATGTCGCTTCAATGGCGACTATTAACAGGTGGTTCACCAAGAGACGCGGCATGGTCATGGGCATCGTTGGCCTCGCCTCTCCAATAGGGATGATGTCTATGAGCCCCTTTGCTGCTTATCTTATAGAATCCCACAGCTGGCAGTACTCCTTCATCATAGTTGGGTTGATAGCGCTTTGCGTCATGATCCCATGTAGCCTGTTGCTGCGAGAACCTTATAGCAAAAGATCGACATCTCACATCAATGACGGCCAAGAGACTCCTACATATGTACCCCATACAGAAACTCCTTTCCACATACAGGGAAGCCTTTCCCTCCATGAGGCCATCAGAACTAAAAATTTCTGGCTCCTACTCAGTATAATGTTCTTATATTCTTCCTGCGCCTATACAGTAACGGCCCATCTTGTCCCGCACGCAATTGACATGGACATCCTCCCCTTCAAAGCAGCTTCTTTGCTCAGCATTATCGGAGGCTCAGGCATAGCAGCAAGATTGTTGATAGGTAGAATTTCAGATAGCATTGGCAGAAAGCGAACTTATATTATTTGCTCACTGCTGATGGCAATATCAATGACTTGGCTTACCATTGCCTCAGAATTATGGATGCTATATATATTCGCCATAATTTTTGGAATTGCCTTTGGAGGAATAGCCCCCGTTCACGCTGCTCTAGTGGGCGACATATTCGGGTTGCGCTATATTGGCATAATACTGGGGTTAATTGAGATGGGCTGGCAGGCGGGAGCAGCTATGGGTGCTTTTACGGCCGGTTACATATTTGACATAAGTGGTGGCAGCTACACTCCTGTCTTTATCGGAGGTATTATAGTGGCACTAGCTGTGGCAGGCCTATCCTGGTTCTTAAAGGAACCACGAAATCTTGCCCGCTCATTGAATATCTAATTTAACTATTGACTAACATCTTTTCCAACGCTACAACTGATGTGAAAATCCAACATCCTCTAAATGTAAGAACCTAAGCAAGAAACCAACGACAAAAAACAGCGAAAGTATAGGCCGATGAGAGAAACGCAGAGGGAAGGGACAAAAAATCACAGCGGAGCGTATGAGGCAAAAACCCTTATTGTCATCAATCCCAGATCCGGTAACTACAGAGGGAAAATACTACAAAAGCGCATAACCGCTGCCATTTTCTCTCAGAATCACGCTAACGATGCATATTACATAACTGAATGGAGAGAACTGCCAAAGAGAATAGACCAGGCTGTCAACGAAGGCATTCGCTCTTTCATCGTTATGGGAGGAGATGGAACAGTAGCAGCTATTGCTACTTGCTTGCGTGGCACGCAGTCCACTATTAGCATCATACCTACTGGCACCAGCAATATGCTGGCACAGGTACTAGGCATACCAAGCAGTCCTAAAAACATTCTTCAGATGATGCATGCCCCCAGAAAAACAGAGACAATAGATGGCATAGAAATAAACAACAAGCTGTTTTTCATGAACGCCTCGACAGGTATTTCTTCAACCTCACTAGAGGGCCTTAAACAAGAGCAGAAATCTTCATTGGGACTTATAGCTTATGTTTTTGCTGTCATCCAGCATATCTCCAAAGTATCCCCAAAAACATTTTCCCTTGAAATAGATAACAAGTTATATAGAGTTCGTGCGGCAGAGGTATTTATCGCCAACACCAGTTCCCTGCTGGCACCTCAATACAAGCTTGTCGATAGTAAAATAGATGATGGTAAGTTAGAAGTATGCATCGTGCATAAGAGCAACACGGGCGAAATTATAAATGCTCTGCTGGATATACTAAAGAGGACGCAGAAACGAACCATTCATTGCATTGCACGCGCCGAAAAAATCACCATACGTTGCAAAGAAACACTTCCTGTACAGGCAGATGGAGACATAATTGGGAAAACCCCGATAACTATAAAAGTTGTGTCTGCGGCAGCGACATTTGTTATACCCTAACCAGCATAAAAACTAGATTGAAGTTACTTCTCGCAAATCTGCCCTCACGCCGCTCTTGAACAGAACCTCACTTTCTTTAAAGAACCTCCAATACTTCCCTTCCAGGGAAGTATATTCGTAGATGTCCGTCCACTTATTTTCTTCAATCCACTCGATATCCCTTTTCAATTGTTCATCTCTTATTGCCCGAGCAGCTTCCATTCTTTCACTGGAATCGCCTATCAAAGCTTTCAACTTCTTCTCCGACAACAAAGATTTACCATCATTTAAAGATTGCCAATCCTTTGGACTAAGGCAGGTAAAGCCATAACCATCCACCCATCTCTGCTTCTCGATGAACTTAACATCCGCTTTATGCTGTTCATCTCTTATCATCCTGGCAACATCTAGATTTTCAATAACATTGCCCACCAACATCCTTAGCTGATCATCTGACAACAGAGGATATTCCATTTCCTACCTCCTTAACATCCTCATATTTCCTCCTGTCCACAGAGTTACCAAAACGCTCCGAAACCGTGTTGGGATAAGAGATAAACTACTCCTTATAAAGGATATAATGTTAAACTGTATATGTCAATCACAATGCACTCAGTCTCGATATACCTGCTATAAAACATAGCAATCACCTCCCCTAGTACAGTAGAAACCGGGGGAAAACTTCCCTCGGGGAGGGTGCTTAAACAGTGGGCAGAGCATATTTTAGCCCTTTATCTCTGACGTTTACTCAATCACTTGAGGGAGAACGCGTTTTTCTGCCTCGCCAGATAGCTCGATCAAATCTTCTGCCAGCACGAGCTTGGCCCAAGTCTCTTTCTCATTTTCCTGCAACACGATAGAAAAAGGTCGATCAACTTTTAACTTGACTTTCCTCCCCTCTGGCTTTATGACAAACTCTGTTCGCTTCGTTGGAGCTCGAAAAGCAACCATGGCTGTGTCACAACCCTCAACCAGCATCGTACTATTGAGAGCCAGGTGCGTTACATCCCAATCCTCAATGTGAACTTTCTTCTTTGTGCTCATCTGGTGAACCATCATAACTGTCGCCCCTGTATCTCTCAGCTCATGCCATAAGGCCCCTGCTTCTGCTTCAGTATCTATGTTTCCAGAGGCCTTTCCAGACATTACTCTCTCCATACTATCAATAATCACCAGCGGTTTCCCTTTTTGCTGCTTTATCAGGTCCATAAGCCACCGCCTTCGAGAATCATCCCACAAAAGAAATCCACAGCGAGAGTAGCACAAGAGCGGTAACACGGCGAGATCTACATCCAAACCCCGCGCAATACGATAAAATCTACGTTTAAAGCTCTCTGTTCCCGAGTCCTCGTCTATCAGTATAACAGGTTGTTGATATACCTGAAATGTATCCAAAAACCTCATGCCGCTAGCAACACAAACAGCCAACTGCTCGGTTAACCATGCTTTGCCTGCGTGCCGCTCTCCCAATAAAAGAACTGCATGCTCCTCT
>CAZVCX010000086.1:0-9506 GCA_964626375.1 uncultured Dehalococcoidales bacterium
GGGGAAGGAAAAAGACCAACATGAAGATGCCACAGAGATAGGTTAATTCAAACCCCAGAGTTCCAATGCCAGTGCTGTAGGTCAGGCCCGCCAGGCCAATCATCATGAAGGCGCTGTAGGTAGTAGCGCTGTAGGTCAAAGAGGAAACGAAGCCTCCAAGCCCACGCCCTGCCAGGAAAAATTCGTTTACGCCAACCCCCATCCCCCTCCTCGCCATAAATGCTATGGCAAGGCCAATAATGATATAGATCCCTATGCCAAACCAGGCCCAAAAAGAAGCACTCATCTTGCCACATCCTGCCACTTCATGAAAATAACAAAGGCGCTGATAATAGCTGCTATTACCCAGATCACCCAGAACAAGAAAGACCCGCTAATCGACTCAACATGAGTAAGCACAATCCAGGGGACAGAAACATCAACTACCAGCAGAAACACAAACCAAATCCAGGCCCAGGCCGTTTTGCTCATTTTATCCCCCCCTACTTTAACCAGAAGATTTTACTCTTTGCCCACATTACTTTCAACAAAGTATTAGAACAATTGCTTTATCGACCCACATAAGCATACTGGAGAACATCTAGCGATTAGCTTTTCTGTACCCCAGCGCATCAGTAGCAACGATCATTTTGTGGATATTAGAAGACCCATCCAATACCTGGTGCATCTTGGCATCGCGCAGAAGCCTCCCTATGCGCTGTTGGCCAGAACAGCCATAGGCCCCCATGATTCTGAAGGCGTCATCGGCTATTCTGGAAGCGACCTCGGAGGCAAAATACTTGGACATGGAAGTCTCCAGAGTATTGTGCAGGTGGCCAAGGTCCTTCTGGTTCGCGTTGCGATAGGTAAGCAACCTGGCCGCTTCGGTCTCTACCACCATTCGGGCAATTACTTCCTGTACCATCTGAAAGCGGCCTATATCTTGCCCAAACTGCACCCGTTGAGTAGAGTACTTAATGCTCTCATCGATAAGGGCCTGACAATTGCCTACGGCGCGCGCCGCTGCTGTCAGGCGCATGTTGTCAAAACATCTCAGCATGATTTCAAATCCCTGCCCGGGCTTCCCCAGCATAGCACTATCAGGAACACTAACGTGATCAAAATATATTTCCGCAGTAGGAGCAGCACGCCATCCAAGCTTTTCCTGATCAGGAGAGCAAGAAATGCCAGGTAGATCCATATCTACAATAAAGGCAGAAATCCCTCTATGCTTTTGGCCAGGGGAGGTATAGGCAAAAATAAGCCCTACATCGGCCACCTGGGCAAGGCTGATCCACGTCTTAACCCCATTTATGATATAGCGGTCGCCCTCTAGAGTAGCTACCGTGGTCATTGCTGTGACGTCGTTTCCTGCATCGGGCTCAGTAACTGCAAAACATCCTATAAACTCCGCCCCGACAAGCTTGGGTATGTATTTCCTTCTCTGTGCCTCTGTACCAAATTCAAGAATGGCTCTTGAAGTCCCCATAGTCTGCGCATTAAAGAGAACCGCAAGAGAACAACTTACTCGAGCGATTTCCTCACATAGCACAACATGAGCCACAAATCCCAAGCCATTCCCGCCATACTTCTCTGGAATGGGACATCCCCAAAAGCCAAGTTCAGCCATTCTGTTAACGATCTCGCGCTGGAATCTGTGAGCTCTTTCGGCAGCAGTAACGGTAGGCGTAATCTCTTTCTCGGCGAAATCCCTGGCCACCCCTTGCAGAGCCTTGCATTCCTCAGAAAGTTCAAAATCCATCACACACCATTCCTGAACATATTCAGGTGCTTCACCCCCTCCGTTTGCGTATGAGTAGCTCCTTCAGTAATAAATCGAACCAGCTTCGCAGTATCAACTATTTCCGCTCCCCCGATGACGTCGATGCCATAATCAAACAATACTTCCGACAGAGGACTGGAAGGTCCTACCATAACGACAAACTTGCCCCTGCTCAAATCCAATAATCTTTCGATGGTATGATTTGTTATCGCCGTTCCGGTAAGGCCAACGACATCAACGCGGGGAAGTATCTCTTCCGCTGCATCAGCTGGCAGTTCTCCTTCATCCTCACGAGGTCGCTGTTCGATTACCCAAAGCTTGCGAGCTACCCCTTTGAGCTTTGGTATCCAGGGGAAATGCCCCACTATTGCAATGTCCTTATCCCTCCCCTTGGCAGCTAATGCATCAAAGGCATTCTTTTCAGTACATTTAGTTTTATCAATATCTACCAGAGAATTGATAGCGGCCATGCCGATGGATGCTTCCAGCAAACTATCTGATCGAACATACTGGGCTATCTCCAGCGCCGACCTTCTTCTCAGTTCTCCAGGATCCCTCACTCTTTTATGATACGGATGCCCCTCCGTAAGAGTAGAAGCTAAACCACAATGCCTGCTCACCACCGCTGTCCAAAAAACGCAGGCATATACTTCACTCACTTCAGCATCTTCTTTAATGCTGGAGATCAGATCGTCAATAATTTTCATTTCGCTCCTCCTTTGCACCAGAAATTATAACTCACAGCACTCTCACAGATCTTTTTTTCAATGCCCACAGTAGCAGAAATGTTTAAGCTCCAGCAATTTCGCCATACCAGAGACTGTAATGCCGTAAAATATGACTGGCTTGGCTATCATAAATTGCTCAAACGTACTATTGACAACAGTTGTCCCCGTAACCAACGCTATATCACACCATCGCAAGTTTTCTCCTGTCCTATCAGGGCCATCGATTATCACTCCGAATTTTTTCTTGCCAATATTGTCACGGTCCATATCTGCCACTCGCAATTCAAATTTATCAGACAGAGCTTCAACCATCCTTGGCTGAAAACCGGTGAAGGCTATCCGTGGATGTCCATAATTCCTCTCAAGGAATTTTACCAGTTCCTGGCTGCATACTCGTGGTTCATTATCTCTGCAATGTACGGTTTTATCCACCAAATTCAAGCTTCTCATCACCGCATTAAGACTCGAAATGAATATGGCCCTGCGAAAATTATTCTTCAGATCCATCGCTACAATATCGCCCAGCTTCCCAGCAAAATCACCATACATATCCGTAAAGGCTTGCCCCAAGAAACCCTTAAACTCTGCCTGCATCAAGCGCTCCCGTCCAATTACCAGAGGATAATCTTTATCCTCTGGGTTACCAATAGCCTCTTCAGGGGAGAGCGGGACAGCTCTAATTATTACGTCCTCCTTCTCAAGTTCATTTTGATTTATGATATCGGCGAATTTTCTCTTAACAATCTCATACATTTTTCTTTTTACTCTCTTCACCTCGATAGATTCTTATATTTCTCAACTTAAATATCAGGAATACCTCTTTACCCACCGCCAAATGCATATCCTGATATATATAGTGTGGCATCTCCACTGAAAGGCAGTTTTCTCCCACTTCAACCTCCAGCCTAATCATATCAGGAGCAACATCAATACCGCTGACGATCCCCTTAAACCTGTTAACATCGGGCCCGGGTGGTTTACTTTCAGAAATATAAATATCCCGGGGAAGCAAAGCAATCTTCCTTACCTTGCTACCGTCATCGGGGACTATTATGGGGAGCCCCCCACATTCAACCTCTGCTATTCCTCGTCCCATGCTGTGGCAACAGGTGCAGTCCAGGATATTGGGAGCTCCAATGAAATCCGAGACTTTCTTACTCACGGGAGAAAAGAACACTTCTCCTGGAGTAGCCACCTGTTCCAATTGGCCACTCTCAATCACGGCTATTCTATCAGCCATTTCTCTTGCCTCTTTCAGATCATGCGTTACATATACAGTGGTCATTCCCAGTTGTCTTTGCAGTTGCTTTAACTCCATACGCATATACTTTGCAGATTGCATATCAAGGCTACTCAACGGTTCATCCAGCAGCAGAACTTGAGGGGCCAATGCAAGTGCCCTTGCCAGAGCCACCCGCTGTTTCTCCCCCCCACTTAGATGCCCGGGGTAGCGAGAAGAGAGATGCTTAATTTTCATTATATAGAGTAGCTCTTCAACTCGAGCGTCCATGACATCCCGAGGCCACTTTTGAATTCTCAGGCTATAAGCTACATTGGAGGCAACATCCAGATGCGGAAACAAATTCAAATCCTGAAACAGGTAGCCTATTCTCCTTTTGCTGGGAGGCAAGCTATCCACGGGCTCTCCATCGAAAAAAACCGATCCTTCATAATCAACCAGCCCGGCAATAACATTGAGCAAAGTGCTTTTACCGGCACCATTTGGCCCCAGCAACACGAGGAACTCCTTATCAAAAATATCCAGGCAAACATCCCTGCAGATATGCTTGCATATATTCCTCAGTTCTACGGATGGCATATTATCTCCAATGGCCGGTCAACTTTCTTTCGAGGGAAGCAAAAAATTTCTCAAAGATAAAGCACATCACAGCTAACACTATCAAGCAAACGATGATAATATCCATCCGCATAAGGCTTTCGGCTTTCATCATCAATGCACCAATTCCGGAAGGAATAGCCACCATCTCCGCCGCTATTACCACTCGCCAGGCCATCCCCGATTCAAGCCTGAGCCCGGTGAAGATATTGGGTAATGCCAGCGGCATAATTATCGAAGTCAAGATCTTTACGTCGGATGCCCCCAAAGTTTTGGCTACCTGAATATAATTCTTATCCACAGCTCTGATTCCAGTAGCCGTATTGTATGCCATGGGGAAGAATGCACAAATAAAGATAATGGCAATTGGAAGAGCTTCGCCGATGCCAAGCCACAGCATCAACAGCGGCAACCAGCCCAGAGCGGGAATGGGATAAATCAGGCTGACGAGAGGGCTCAGCGATTTGTTCACTATATCTTTCCACCCCATTGCAGTTCCTACCAGCAGGCCTGCAAAAGAACCCGCGACAAACCCTATCAATACCCGCATCAGACTGCTCAGGAAATTATGGCCCAGCACTCCACTTGCCAACAGAGAATAGAACTCCCTCATCACTTCTGAAAACGGAGGGAAGAAAATCTCTCCCGGTATAAGGTTCAGGCGAGCAATAAATTCCCACGCGCCCAGAAATATGACGACGGGCACTATCCCCCACCCTGGCTTAAAATTCTTGAACCAGATCATGCCTCCAAGAAACTCAGATCCAGAATATCCTCAGCACCGAAGCTATTCTGGATATAGCCGAGTTCTGCCATGTAATGTATCACCTCCTGAATTACAGCAGGATCAAGGTTAGTAGTGTAATCCATCCTGTCCATGGAATGCAGCACAACATCTGGCGCAATTCCCAGAGATGCAGTCATTCCGGCAACCTCGGCAGGCAAGAGATCTCCCTCAGCTGACTCTAATTGTCGGGTCACAACTTCTGCTGCCTCCCGGGGATAGAGGTTAATCCAGTCAGTTGCCTTCTGTGAAACTCTGACCAATCCCCCTATCGCGTCGGGATGAGATCTTATCATATCTTCCTTGGCCACAAGAACGCTACCCTGTAAATCAGGCCAAACATCCTGGCTCATCAGCAGCATCTGGAAGCCAAGATCCTCTGCCATCGTAGCCCAGTGCTCGGGAAGGAAAGCTGCATCAAGTTCTCCCATCTTGATGGCCAGAACTTGTTTTGGGGGGTTCATCCGCTGGATATTGCTCAATACGCTATCTGCTTTCAGATCATACGCATCGATCATTTTATGAAGGAGAACATCCACAGAACCTCCCTCCCTAACGCATCCAATGCGCATATGCTGCTGCTCCAAATCTCCGACGGTTTTTATTTTATCGGGATTGACTACTAACCCATAGCCATACTTATGCGTTCCAGCAACTATCTTTATGGGCACTCCCGCATTAGCATAGGCATTTATGGCTGGCACCAGGCAGATGTAGGCGACCTGAATATCCCCACGAGCCAGAGCAGAGGCCAGCGCCATGCCAGTTACATAGCTCTCATAGGCAGTTAGCTCCAATCCAGCCTCTTCAAACCAACCTTTATCCTGGCTTACATAGGCACACGCAGCGTGATCAGTAAATTCAACTGCCACGCCAATGCTAGAATTTTCTTCTGGAGAACACCCGCTAAAAGGAATGCCTGCCAGCAGCCCCACCAGAATTAACATGAGCATTCTTTTCATTTGGTTACCATCCATTACCTAAGATGCACCCATCGACACAACCTGACCTGAGCACAGATAGTGTTAGAAAATCCATTACCTCCGAATACCAAAACCTACTTGCCAAAGGGACAAACGGGAAAAGAGCATTGCTTGCAGTTGAGGCACAACCCTCCGTGCCCCAGTTCCACTATATCTGCCCTGGAAATCTCCTCTCCCGCCAGAATGCGCGGCAAGACGAGATCAAAAATAGTTGCAGGATTATAGATTACCGCAGCCTGAGCTCCCACAACGGGAATTCTGCCCCACAAGGCATAAAGAAACATGGCTCCAGGCATTACAGGAGACCCATAAGAAATTATATCTGCCCCAGCGCTTCTAACTCCAGCTACCGTAACATCATCTGCGTCGACAGCCAAGCCGCCACAAATAACAATGACCTCGCACTTGCTATCCCTCGCTACTCTTAATGCTTCCGCGATCATACTAATATCATCGGGGACAATAGCCACATGCGTTACCTCCGACCCCAGAGCGGCAACTTTTCCTGCAATAACACCGGCAAATTTGTCCTCCACCCTACCAGTGAAAACTTCGTTCCCTGTAATAACAACTCCTATACTCCTCCTCCTAATGGGAATAACTTTTACCACTCTTTCTCTCTCGTGGCATAACCTTTCAACTTCCTTCAGCTTATCTTCATTTATAATTAGCGGAGTGACTTTTTCTCCCACTACAACAGTACCCTTCTGGCACACAGTATTATTGTGCAGAGTAGCTATTGAGATTTCACCAATAGAATTGATTTCTCTCAACAGAGCAACATTTACTTTGAGTAAACCAAAGGCTTGTGCCTTCAAGTTGATTCTCCCCTCCTGAACTTCACCAATCTCAAGCCCGGAGCCAGTTATAGCTCTAGCTATCCTCAGGGCCGCTTCCTCTTCATGGACTTCACCTTCTTCAAGCTCCATTATATAGAGGTGCTCTTTGCCAATCTGCAAAAACTCGGAGATATCCTCTTCTCGTATCACGTGCCCCCTGCGGAAAAGAGGGCCCTTGTACTCTCCCCGAACGACTTTCGTTACATCATGAGCCAGGATTGTACCTATGGCATCACTCAAGCCAACTTTTTTCAGCATCATTTCCCCCTGATATCAATTTGAATGCTCTCCTATCTTTCTAAGTATCCCATCGTCATCCACCACCACTTCCATTAACTGCCCCCGGTAGCGCCAAAGCACGCTTTTCCCTCCAACGTTGCCCTTGGCCCTGAGCAAATCCGGGACCAAAGCAGCATCAAAGACGATAGGATGCCCCCTTACATGCTGGCAAACAGGCACAACTGCAGGAGCTCCCTCTCTCCTATAAGCAGCAATGAGAGCATTCACCGTTCTGGAGTTTATGAAGGGTCTGTTCCCCAGAGTGAGCAATACCGCAGCCGTACTCCGGGGCACCATGCGCAGACCATATTTCAGCGAACTGCTCAGCCCGCCGGCATAATTAGGATTCACAACAACATTAATATCCCTGCTCGTGTTTTTTGTCGCCAGTGCTTCCTTAATGCGTTCTGCCTGATATCCCAGCACTACTACGAGATCATCAACTTCACTGGCCATGAAAGCTTCAGTTATTCTGGAAATCAGCGGAGTGCCTTCCACGGAGGTAAGCTGAAGCGGCGTTTCTTTATAATCATCCTGACCCGCAGCCAGAATGATGGCACAAATTTTTTTCTGTGCGCCGCAAAGGCAAGCTTTCGGAAGACGAAACGCCAGTACTTGAACCTGGCTCGCAACAACTCTATAGACTATCTCTGTTCCTTCCACGCTCCGATATGAATACAATTTATTTTTCCCCCACAGCTCCTGCCCCGATGACGCATTTCTTTCCATCTCAAACAAAGAACTGCCAAAACACAATCGACTTTCTTCAGGCAAATTCATCCACTTCGTATAAGCCTGCCTGGTTAAGAAGAATTCAGGCATCATGCTCCTCCATATAATCCGACTGAACCAACTCCCCGCGTTCAGCTTGCTCCAACCCTCGCTCCACCTCCTCTGCTAACTTGCCATCTTCAAATAGCCTCAGGGTTTCCACCATCTGGCAATACTCTACATAGCTCAAAACAACCGCCATGGGTTTTCCTCGTCTGGTAACCACAAATTTATAGAGATCGCGAGCAACTCTCTCTATAGAGGGCAGAAATGACTTTCTGGCATGGGTTATAGGAATTGCTTCTAACAATCTAGCTCACCTGAAAGTGTACATTTAAATGTACACTTTTGTTGGCAAGTATGGCAACTTCTCCCTCCCCTGTCAAGGTTCATTCCACATAAATAGCCTTTCCGCCATGAAGGTGTTGAAGAATGGCAGATGTAATAACGCTATGGTTTTTATCCAAAATCTAATGTGAAACGGGAGCAGCACATACGAGATTCACGATATGGCTCACGCGAGAATTAAATTATTCTGACAGCTTGCCGCGACACAATACCGGAGACCTTTTCTTCAGGCGGAATTCAGGCGATGCACCGGCAACTGCACATCATATTTACTGCTATCCATCCCTTTCAGTTGCCAATTATCTGTGAAGGGAGCGAGAGAAATCCCTTTGGGCCCTCGCTCCCTTCATTTCTACCTCAGTCCTGGCAAGAAAAGAATTATATCGGGGAAGGCTACCACCAGTATTATACTTACTATATAAGCTACCAGGAAAAAGGTTACTCCCCTGAAGATGGTTCCAATCGTTATGTCCTTGTCTATTCCCGCAACGACATAGGCGCAAACACCCACAGGAGGAGTAATCGCACCCATGGATGTAACCAGACAAATAGCTACTCCATACCATATGGGATCATAGCCCAGGGCCAGGATTAGCGGATAGAAAATAGGTATAGTAACCACGAGAAAGCCCAGCGCATCCATAATGCAGCCGCCTATCAGGTAGATGATCAATATAACGCTCAGTATGGCCACATCAGGAATGGGTAACGCTCCAGCCCACTCAGCCAGAAAGAAAGGGAGCCTGGTTACGGTGAGGAAGTGCCCAAACATCACTCCTCCGGTAACGAGCATCATGACCATGCACGATACCAGTACGGTCTCCAAAACGGCTCCCTTGAAACCCTTCCACGTCATTTTCCGAAAGGCGAGGGAGACGATTATGGCTCCAAAGGCCCCCGCTCCCCCTGCTTCGGTCGGAGTAAACCAGCCCACATAAAGACCTCCTATAACGAAGAGGAACAGTATCAATATAGCAGCAGTTCCGGGAAGAGATGCCATCATTTCTTTAAAGGGAAACTTGGGCCCTGCAGGACCTTTGGAGGGGTCCCGTTTACATATGACAAATACGGTGATTACAAAGAGAATAGCGAGAAGCAACCCGGGGAAAATACTCCCCATAAAAAGGTCCCCGATAAACTGCTCTGTCTGCAAACCGATGACGATAAGGGCCACG
>CAZVCX010000087.1:0-2688 GCA_964626375.1 uncultured Dehalococcoidales bacterium
TTTACGCTGTGTCCCTGCAGCGCCAGATGT
Organism: uncultured Dehalococcoidales bacterium; assembly: GCA_964626375.1. Lineage (GTDB taxonomy): Bacteria > Chloroflexota > Dehalococcoidia > GIF9 > AB-539-J10 > M55B177. The sequence continues at coordinate 31 of CAZVCX010000087.1, forward strand.
GCAGCGATAGCGCAGCCTCCATTACCAGCACCAATAACTGCAATGTTCTCACTCATTTAGTTAACCTCCTGAATTCCATTCTTTTGCACAGACTCACTCTAATAGAAGGACTTCTTCCCTATACCGGTTCCTTAACTTCGAGCTCTACAACCTATCCGTGACTTAAACCAGAATCACTCTCCTAGTCGACAGTGATGCAACTCATATCCATGATGGCTCCTGCCATATCAAGCTTATGCTCTCATCATTGGCCCCCTACATCTATCGAAAACAAAACAACATTGAATGTCTCTTATCCTAAGAAAACAATCACCCCCTTTATTAAACGCTGATAATGTTTCTGCAGCTTCAACAATTAGTATCCCAAACCCTTCATGCGAGAACGGAGTCTTTCCTCCTTATTGGTGGTACCTTCAGGACTTTTCCCAACTGCTCCTGGCGTCTGGTTACTTTGTTCCTCTGTAATAGAAAGCCCTTTCGTTACTTTTGGAGTAGATTCAAATGCTTCTGGCCCATAAATTAAGTTGACATCATCTAAACCAGTCCCTTTAAGCCCCGGATATTCCGGCCCGTAACGGTAGGCTCGGAAAGTCATATTGGTTGTTCCGAACCGCGCATATTTATAAAAGAAGGGAACAACATATTCCCATACTATCTCGCATTCCGGAGTAACCTCAAAAAATCTCCCCTTTGGCCCCTCACATATCAACGTATTACCATTGGGTAACCTTTGAGCTCCACCAATAAACGCTCCATAGAAATCTGGCGGTGGATCAGCCATGTATTCCCATTCAACTTCGTTCGTTTTTGGGTTAATCTCTATTACACGGCTGTAATCCGGAGCGATTGGCCGATGCCTCCCATTATCAAATAACAAGATGTTGCCATTATCCAGAAAGGTAGGATTATGCTGGAAGCCAAGCCTTCTCCCCTCCCCATATTCACCATGCCCCCAGCGCCAGATGACGTTGCCAGTAGACTTTTCAATAATCTGAATCTGGCTCATGAACGCATAGCTGATTATAATATTGCCATCCGGCATAACATAACAGGCATTCGCTTGCCCCCATCTATCGCGAATGCACAGGGGACATATAACATCGATATCAAAATCAAGATGCTCATAAGCTAACCATTCCCAGACAACTTCACCTTTGGGATTAACCTCATGAAGAACATCTGACCAAATAACTCCATCCCGTTCCGTGCCAGGAATACCACCCCTAATCTTAGCCGCAACCTCTTTAGGTATTGGAGCCCATTTCAGAAGCATAGTATTGCCATTATCCATGCGGAAAAAGTCATGACTTAGGTAAGGGTCTGCATACTCCCATACTAAATTGCCATCCCAGTCAACTTCTTGCATAAACCCTGCAGAGCCTCCAAAGTCAGGTACTGGACCATCAGGATCTTTGCCTGCGTAGAGGAGATTCCCTGTTGGCAGGAGCCTACCATGAACCCCGGGTGTATATGGCATCCGCCATCGGTGAACAAACCGACCCATCATATCCATCAACCATACATCCTGCCCCCCCAGAGGAGCAAACAAGGTATAACCATTATATGTTTTCTTGGGATCATAGTACCTCAGTGGAGGCAAATTTCTTTGTGAAATAACCATATTAAACTCCTTACTATTTTATTTCATCAAGTTGGGCATAAAGGGTCAACTACGTTACCTTGGGCAATAAATCTATTTCACATTCAACATATCTAACCCTCCTTTCCCAGGCAGAGGATTGCCATATTTATTATACGGGAGAACATATACCTGCACATATACGCTCCATTTCAATCAATGCATATAATACCCAAGGCCTGCTATTGATATTGGCCGGATAGAGTAATTTTCTGAAAAGCAGGTGACATACATTTCGTTCATCTCCATGAAATCTCATCTCCCAAGAAGAATGCGACCTTTACCACATCAAGCATAAATATAAATTAGTAACCTCCAGGCTCTCTTTCACTTTTCCAGCTTCTCTAGCCTAATCCTCTATGCCTTTAATTCCCACATCTGTTTTGAGAGGATAAAATCCAGCTTGCTCTAACGCAAAACATATTCATCGGCTCCTATATCAGGCAAGAAGTGTCTATTACTCGTAATAGACACAGAAACAAACTGCCCTTTCATATTAGAGACCTTCATTTTCCACGCCCACCACAATAGATGTCCCCGTTAATCTAGACAAGAAGTCATCAGCTCTTGCTGGAATACTAACTCTCACATAGTTCTTGTCTAGATTATCAAAACCAGTTCCAGGAGCAGTTATTATTCTCCTTGTTACTAACTCCTGCCACAAATCAAGTTCTTTATTCTTATGACCAATGAGTAGGATAGGACAATACTCGTAACTATCTCCAGTAAGATAGCCCATCTCACTTAATCCTCTTATTAGCTTTGCCTTCTCACTTTCTACTCGCTGGCAGCAGTTAGCGATGAAATCATGGTCAGACAGAGCTACCGCAGCCAGATAAACGCCAATGGAAGTAGTACGAAAAGGTGGAGTAACTTTATCAAAAAGGGCACTGAGCTCCGGAGATAATATCCCATAACCTATTTTCAAACCACAAAGACCCAAACCCTTACTAAAAGAGCGAGTTACTACGATGTAGTGAACCCCATTAAACTGGAGTAATTCAGGCCACTAATACGAT
>CAZVCX010000088.1:0-4414 GCA_964626375.1 uncultured Dehalococcoidales bacterium
CTGTGGCATATCCAGCCGCCTTGACCCTGACGACGACCCTGGACTGCTCGCCGGGGCCTATTACCCAGGAACCAATCCTTCTGGATATTTCCTCTTTCAGCAGAGCAACTTCTTTATCTGAAGGCACTATTACGAAAGACTCTTCGAAGTAAATGATATCCGTTTCTACGTTCCGGGATGTCACGCTGCCGTCTTCCGTATCGTATACGAGAAATCTTCTCTTGCCCGTCTCGCTTATGTCCAGCCCACAGGGAGAGCCGGGATAGTAAACTTTTCCCTGACTAATTGGCTTGTGGATGTGGCCTAAGAATACTGCCCGTGGATTGAGAGCTGCCACGTTCTTCTCCGATAACGGCATATATGTTCCGGGCTCGAGAGGGTTCACTTCCTTTATGCCGCCATAGTAATCTCCGTGACCTATCAGAATCCACTCTTTGGGCTGAATCTTTCTCAAGGCGCTGTCCATTCTTTCGTACATATTCGTCTTCTCTTCATATGGTATAAAGAGAAACGTGGCGGATTCGAACTCTACCGCATCGGGAGAAGTATGAACGTGAATGTTTGCCCCAACGATGCTTTTCTCGCTGATGGCTATGTCATGGTTTCCCGGTATGATATGCAGCTGTATCCAGGGATATTTCCGACAGAGATTTTCCAACTCGGCGGGATTGCGAAAGTCCTTGTCGAACAGGTCACCGGCTATAACGAGGATTCCGATGTTCTCGCTTTCGATCTGCTGCAGGATATTCTCCAGGGCATTATACCGCTCCGGATAGGCCAACCTTGTTGATAGGTGCGTATCCGCCGTTATCGCTACTTTCATAAGCCTTTAATTTTCACAGGGCCCGCTGGCCTGAGTAGCAGTATGAACAAAGAGGCTCATAAAGATATTCCAACCTCTAACAGGCTTTCTTCTATCGGAATCCGGGAAAAGCCCCATATCATTACAATATAGCAGATACCGGGCAATGAGAGCTACGGAAAATGCACTTCACTGCAGATAAATTTGCAATACTTTTTGCTTCCCGCACGCCGAAAATTTTAATAGGCGTATACAGAGAAAGAGGTCTTTTTTATCTCGCGCTCTGCGCTATTCCTGCTGGTTGAAAATCCATATGGCGATCGCTAGCAGTATCGCTCCCACCAGCACCACTACCAGTGCTGAATCCAGTATGCTCATCGTGTGGCCGAAGATGGTTACGCCGGCCGTCTCGGTGCCCAGGAATAGCTGGCGGATGGCGTCTATACCATACGTTACCGGGTTTATTTTCGAAAGCACTTCCAGCCAGGTAGCTACTCCCGAGATGGGAAAGAAAATACCGGAAAGGAACATCATGGGGAATATCACCAGTTGCATTACCAGATGGAAGGCCTGTTGTGAGCGCATGCGGGCGCCGATTAGCAGTCCCATCCCGGATAGCGAGAGCGAAAGGATTACCAGCAATGGCAGTAATCCCAGCACTATACCAGGGCTCAAAGGCACGTTGAGTATGGGGGCCAGGATCAGCATTATAACTCCCTGCATAATAGCTATAACAGCAGTGCCAAGAGCCTTGCCCACCAGCACGCCGCTGCGGTTCAAGGGAGAGACCAGCACTTCTTTCAGGAATCCAAACTCCCTGTCCCAGACAATGGACACGCCCGACATCACCGAGGTCATCACTACAGTCATTGATAGAATACCCGGGTACATGAACTGTATATAATCAACGCCGATCGCCATCTGCCCGATCAACTTACCGAAACCGGCACCGAACACTACGAGAAATAAAAGCGGCATGCTGAAGGACGAAAGTATTCGAGGCCTATCCTGGATAAAGCGGAGCAACTCGCGGTAGGCTATCACCCCCCCCGAACGGAAGAAGAAGGTTGTCATCTGGCTAGCGCCTGCTCCTTCGTGCCATTGCTCTCATCGCCTGCATTCCATCCACTTCCTCCTCTCGAATGGTGCGCCCTGTGAGCTTCAGGAAGACGTCCTCCAGTGTAGGGCGTCTCAGGCCGATGGAAAGCAACTGCATCGGGAAATCGTTAACGAAACCGGGTAGAAATTTTTCTCCCTGTGGCACATTGAAGGAAACCGTGCCATTTTGCATGCTGGGATCGAACTGGTATCGTTCCTTTAGCAGGCGCACTGCCTCTTCGTTATTCTCCGTCTTAATGGATACGATATCTCCACCGAGGGCATCCTTCAGCTTTTCTGGCGTATCCAGGGCCACAATTTTGCCATGGTCGATAACGGCAATGCGGTCGCAGTTCTCCGCCTCATCCATGTAGTGTGTGGTCATAAAGATAGCCAGGTTTTCTCGCCTTCGCAAGTCGTGGATATAGTCCCAGATGCTACGCCGCGTCTGTGGGTCCAGCCCCAGGGTCGGCTCATCCAGAAAGAGCACTCTCGGATGGTGCAAAAGGCCACGCGCTATCTCCAGACGGCGCTTCATGCCGCCCGAGTATGTCTTTATCTTTCCCTTGCGCCTGTCCCATAGCTCCACCATTTTCAGAATTTCCTCCAGGCGCGGTTTCAAAACGCTCCTGGATACTCCGTAGGCGTATGCATGGAAAACCAGGTTCTGCTCTGCCGTTAGGTAATCGTCCAGCGTGGAATCTTGGAATACCAGGCCTATAGATTGTCTTACCTTGCTGCGCTCCCTGGCAACATCGAAACCGTTTACCGTAGCGTGCCCGCTGGTAGGCTTCAGTAGAGTGCACAGTATATTAATGGTGGTTGTCTTTCCAGCACCATTTGGCCCCAGGAAGCCAAAGATCTCTCCTTCTCCTACGGTAAAAGAGACTCCTCTAATCGCCTCCAGTTCGTTGAACTTCTTTACCAGGTCTGTGGCTTCGATGATATTCATAGAATTCTCTTCTCGAGCGCTCTGCGGGGAGCTCTATCCCCTTCTCAGGATAACTCCGAACTCAGTCGAATATTGCTTTCCTGCCTTGCTCTAGTTGCGCTTTTGCCTGCCTCGCGCAACCGATGTATTCACCACCAGATGGGCTATGCTTTTGGAGTTATCCCTCTTAGCGTCTTCCCTCAACAGAAGGTATATTATTCTACAACTAAGTTCTCTCTGCATCAAAGAAGCCAGTACATCAGAAAGTGAATTACCTCTTCTTCCTGCTCACTTTTCGACTAGGAAAGATCACCAGCCAGTTTTTAATCCAGCGGCGCTAGCGGATCCCTCTATCTCAACAGGAATTGCTCTTATAATTTATTATGTCAAGTTTGATATTGAGCTGCACTGGTACAAAAACGCTATTGCGACAAGACACCACCTGAAAGAACGGTTTATAATAGAGCGGCCAGGGAGGAGGAGTGTGGTCTCTAAAGCGTTCCCGTCTCCCCACAGCCTTGTCCGCTCCGCTTTCGCTGACCAGCCGCTGAATGCGGGATTTTGCTTTGTCTCTTAAATTCGACATTGAGGAGATTGAGATTTGCCTGCTATGGATGAAAACACTTTTTATGAGTTGCTGGAGAACAAGCAGTACAAGATATTGCGCCAGCAGCTAATCGAGTTGGATCCATCAGACATTGCCGACCTGTTAATGACTGTGCCATCTGAAAGGGCAGCAATCGCTTTTCGCCTGCTTCCCAAGGGCCTGGGCGTGGACGTTTTCGATAATCTCAGTGGAACTGACCAGAACAGGTTGCTCGAGTCCTTCAGCGACCAGGCGATGCGCACGCTGCTGGAAGAGATGCCGGCGGACGACCGGGCCGAGCTGCTGGAAGAGATGCCGGCTGTAGTGACCCGGAAGTTGCTTCAAATACTGCCCTTCAATGAGCGACAGATTACTATTCAGCTGCTGGGTTACGATGAAGCAACTGCCGGGCGTGAAATGAATCCCTTGTTCGTAGACCTTCATGGCGATATGAGTGTAGCGCAGGCGTTGGAGCGAGTACGGCAACTGGCCATAGACCGCGAGACGATATATGAATGTTATGTCATGGCTCCTCGCCGTCGCCTCATGGGTACCGTTTCGTTGAAAGAACTCGTCCTGGCCAACCGAGATGCAAAGGTGGCGGACATCATGAAGCCAGACCCCGTCTTTGTATATACGTACACTGACCGCGAAGAGGTAGCCAAGTTGTTGCGTGAACACGAACTGCTGGCAATACCCGTGGTAGATACAGAAGAGCGTCTTGTCGGCGTCATCACTCATGATGACGTGTCGGATATCCTTGAAGAGGAAGCCACTGAAGATATATATCGCTTTGGTGCTGTTCCGGGCACGGAACGAGGTTACTTTACATCGAGGATATTCAGCGTGGTCAAGCGCCGCATCGGGTGGCTTTTTCTGCTCATACTGGTAAATACTGTCACTGGCTCAATTATCGCCGGCCAGGAAACTATGCTGGCCGAAATAGTAATACTGGCCGCCTTTATTCCACTTTTGATAGGTACAGGGGGGAATGTTG
>CAZVCX010000089.1:0-3334 GCA_964626375.1 uncultured Dehalococcoidales bacterium
TTTTACGTTAATGTGCATAATTTATCCTTGGGTCCAACTTTGGATAGAGAAGGTCAACGGCAAAGTTCGCCAGTAGCACCGTGATCGTTACTAGCAAAAATATTCCCTGGATAACCGGGTAGTCGCGCGAGAGCAATGCCTGGTAGATAAGTTGCCCTACTCCTGGATAGGCAAAGACCAGCTCTACGAATAGGGCCCCGGTAACTATCCTGCCCATCCATATGCCGCTCATAGTTATTACCGGCAGAATGGAATTGCGCCCGGCATGCCGGTATTTCAACGTTTTCTGGAATAAGCCTTTGGCTCTGGCAGTGAGCATAAACGGAGATTTTAGTACCGTGATCATGGTATTGCGGGTCAGCAGATAGCTCCCGGCTAGCCGCGTTAATGTCAGAGCAGCGACGGGCAATGCCATGTGTTGCAGAACATCCAGTACAAGGGAAAGCCCCGATAGACCCGAGTATGGAGTCATCGCACCGGATAGAGGTGCTATTCCCAGCAAAATGCCGAACGCGATGAGCAATATCATTCCGAGGAAGAAATCGGGAAATCCGTTGAGGCTCATCAGCCCTGCCAGCATAGTGCGGTCTGTTCGGGAGCCGTGCCTCCAGCCCGATTCTATGCCCAGCATTATGCCGAGCAGGGTGGACAAAATTAGAGAAGAGCCCACCACTAGCAATGTCCATGGTAAGCTGTCAGCGATAACTTTTATGACCGGGGTGTGATAAGAATAGGAATATCCCAGATCGCCCTGTGCCAGGGCCTTGAGGTAGGCTACTAGCTGTTGCCAGAGTGGTTGATCTAGGGAAAAGCGTTCTACCAGCTGTGCTTTCAGATCCGGCGTCATGGCCACCAGAGCGTCCTTGCCGTAAATAGCCATCAGCGGGTCGCCGGGCATTATTCTGGGCAGCAGGAAATTGAGCAAAAGGATAAACAGGAAGGCAATGGCGTAAGTGATAATGTTCTGCTTGGCTAGCATTCCGTTAAGAGCTCCATGCAATCACCGGGTATCTTTTTCATCGTTGGACGTGGTGGGACTTTCAGTAAATTCTCTTTCTATTTGGAGCAACCATTGAGCTATTTTTACATTATCGACATGGTAGTAGCTTGGGATATAAGGCTTGATGTCCAGTATGGGGCTACCATCAAGAGAGTCGAGTCCTTCTACTTTCAGAACGTTCTCTTTGCGCTCCAGCAATCGCACCACCATGGCACAAATATTATTGGGCCGTGCAGGACTACAGGTGCTGAAAATGCCTACCAGGGGAAGGTCTTTTCTCCCCATAGGATGGGTTTTGATCAGGGAACGCCCTTCGGGGGGAATTCGGTGAGCCCAGTAGATCACGAGAAGGTGAGAGAAGTCTTCGATACCATCAAGAATGCCGATAAGGCTGGCATCGATTATGAGGTCTGAAATTTGCGTTCGCCACAGTTGCCGGCCTGCTTGTGGCCGTCGATCCAGGTCACCAGATTTAACGATAAGACTTGGCTGAACTGCCTCATTTCGTACCACTCCTACAGGTTTCAGCAATATCTCGGATGTGTCCTCTCTCTTCTGCATCTTTTCAGTGGAGACTATCTCTGTTTTTCTGGCTAGAAGAGTATCCACCTCCTCTTTGATAGCGATGTAGACTTCTTCATCCAAGTCTTTTGAAGGCAGCACCTTTTGCTTTCGAATGCCGAGCAATGAAGTGAGTTCGATATAGCGATCTACTTTTAGCCCTTCCTTCTCAATTAGCCTGGCACCACACTTGATGCCGCAGGCGTCGATCAGTATTCGTTTCTCTGATTTTTCTATAATTTCCTTCAGCTTCCATGGAACTATTACTGCAGGAAGACATCCGATCTTGATATCGTCCTGGTTTTCCTCCCATATCCGAATGCAAGCTCTGGACGCTGCGACGCCCGTTGCACATCCGCCGTAGCAATTGAAAATTAAGAGTTTATAATGTTTTTCTTTCATATTTGCCTCTAATATGCATCGTCTATTTCGTTGCCTGTAAAATTAAGTGCTTTTTTGTGAACGGAATGTTACCTCAATTCTCAGTAGTTTTAGAATTCCTTTCATCCCCAATTCAAAATTTTCATCTTAGCTATTAAATTACTGGAGCTACGGAACTGCCAGTTAAATTGCCTTCTATTGTTCTACAAAGGCCATGCGGTTGAGCGGTATCGGTACTCCAATGGCGATACCATCCATAGTATAGTAAAGCGACAGGTTGTCATCGTGGGCCCAATACGACTCGGGGTAATAGAGAGTCAGCGATGGTACATCGTCTGCATATATCTCTTGGATCTGGAACACCATCTCTCTTCTTTTGTTCGGGTCCATCTCGATTAGCTGTGCTTTGAGCAATTGAGTTAACTCGTCGTTGACTTTATACCGTGCACTGTTGAAGCTCTCTCCTAGGATGAACCTTTGCATTATCGATGGGTCATAGATGCCGCCATGTCCATAGATAACCAGATCGAAATTCCAGGACTCTATTCTGCTGTCAACTGTCTTGCTCTCCAGAGTCTGGAAGTCAACGTCAACGCCAACTTGCTGCAATTGCCTGGCAATTAACTGCCCTACGTCTTTGTAATCGGCAGCAGATATCAGGCTTAACTGAAGAAGTTGTCCTCTTTTGGCAAGGTATTTTCCTTCCATCCGGTATCCCATGTTCTCGAGCAGATGCCTTGCTTTCTCTGGATCATATTCGTATTGAGGCGTATCCGGGTTGTACCATGTGCTGGTCGGCGGCATCATGCCCGGGCTACCGGCGATAGCGTTTCCCCGGAAAACTATTTCCACCAGCTGTTTGCAATCAATTGCATATGCCAGGGCCTGGCGAAATTCCCTGGATGATAGGGGTTCCTTCAAGTGATTGATAGACAATTTACCGTTCCAGGATACGGGAGCCTCGATAACGGTAAGGCCGGCGCTCTTCATGTCCGTTACTGCCTCGGCGGGAATACTGGCGGCATTCACCACACCGTCTTTCAATGCTGCCGGAGCGATCTCAGGAGCTAACCGGACAAACTTTATCTCTTTGACCGCGGGATCTCCTAGGTAATAGCCACCGAAAGCTGTGTACAGGTAGGTGCCATGCTCTTGGCTGTAGTCAGCCAGAGTATATGGCCCCGTGCCGATTGTTGCTTCCGTACAGACGAATTCTTCCGGTGCAGCGACGTTTTTCCATATGTGTTGGGGTATGATGGGTTGGGCTCCAGCCACGTCTTGGAGAAACGGAGCATAGGGATGACTGAGGTAGAGTTTGACCATGTGCTCATCGATTGCTTCTGCCGTCTTTACTATGCCATTATCTACAAATTGGTAAGGGTGCTCTTTGGT
>CAZVCX010000090.1:0-4054 GCA_964626375.1 uncultured Dehalococcoidales bacterium
TAAATGATCCCGTAAGCATATGTTCAGTCAAGCGGAAAGTAGTTGCCAGTAAGGGATATCTTTCAGATGTACTTTTCCCATCGGTCTCCCAGAGGTCACACACGGGATTAAACGGTACCGATGACATAAGATTTGCCCCGGGGCTTTCCCACGGCTCATAGTGTTCGGGAAGTGGCCCGTCCACTACATTTGTTCCGAAGAGATGAGCCTGATTATAAGGTGGTTTCATTATGAAAGGATAGCTACCACCAGCATTGATCGGTGGTGTGCCGCCATCGACAGAATCACCTATCCACCTGTCAGCACCAGCAACCCATTGAATTACAGGATGTTGGGAGTCATACGGATTACCATCGAGATCCACTGAAGCCCTGTTGTACCATATACGTCGATTGAGTGGCCATGCCCATGCCCAACTTGGATAAAGTCCGATACCAGAAGTATCAACCGGATCGCGGCGCGCTGCCATATTGCCTTCCTCAGTGTAGCTTCCACAGAATATCCAATTGCCTGAACTAGTAGAACCATCGGATTTAAGTGCAGTCAGTGCGGGAAGGAGCTTCCCCGTGGTCAGGTCATAGCCATTTATTTCCTTTGCTACCTTATGGACATCAGGGACATCACCATAGTCCCAGGAAAGCTTTGTGATTGCATCCGCACTGGGGCCACCTTCCACCTCATACAGTTCTTTTAGCCTCAGCATAATCTTATCGATGATCCAAAGATCATCCCGAGAGTCGCCCAGAGCGTCTACTACCTTATACCGCCACTGCATCCAGCGAGCGCTGTTGGTTACACTCCCTTCTTTCTCTACCGAGCTCGCCGCTGGCAACAGGAACACCTCGGTATTGTTAGTTGCAGGATTGACCCCAGGGCGTTTCCAGAGAGATGCTGTTTCCGTCTCCCATAAATCCATCACTACAAGCCATTCCAGCTTATCCATTGCTCTCCTGGTAAAATTGCTATTAGCTCCACTTACTGCAGGGTTCATCCCCCAACATACCAGCCCTTTTATTTTCCCTGAGTCTATAGCTTCAAATAAGGGCAACCACGAATAATCACCACCTCTCTTGGGGAGCCAGGAAAAACCATAATCATTTGCTGCGGTTGCGTTATCTCCATAAAACGCTTTCAAAAGGCTGGTCATATATGCTGCATTTCCACCACCCTGTACATAGTCCTCCAGTGTCTGCTGATTATCCGAGGGAGGCGGAATTGTCCCGGGCATCCAGTTGTTTAGGCGACCCTGTAAAGTGCACCCCAATCCATTTACTGCCCCAGCAATGCCATTTACTCCACCTCCAGCAACCCCCATGTTGCCTAGAAGAAGCTGTATTATGTCATAACTCCGTACGTTTTGCGTGCCATGGCTGTGGGCACAGGCACCTGCAGAAACTATGATAGCTCCTGCTTTCCCTTTCGCCCCCGTTGCCGCATAAGTCTTGCATACTTCCTGAAAAACATTCTTCGGCATGCCCGTTATGCGGCACACAGTATCATCATCATAGCGGGAAAAATGCCGCTTCATGATCTGAAAGACACAATTATAGTCGCTAAGACTCTTATCAACCTTCGCCGACCCATTTCCATCAAGCTGATATTGCCACGTGGATTTATCATAGCTTCTTTTTTCTTTGTTGTAACCAGAGAAAAGCCCATTTAAATCCGCAGGCCCTTTAAACTCCGGGTCGATAAGCAAGGCTGCGTTAGTATACTCCACCACATATTGCATATTATAGCTTGCAGGGTTACGCTCCATATCATCGATTATGTACCTGATCATGCCGCCAGCAAAAGCAATATCGGTCCCTGTCCTGAGCCGAGCATAGATATTAGCCTGCACCGACGTACGCGTATAGCGAGGGTCGACATGAATTAACTTCCCGCCCCGCAATTTCGCTTTTTCTATCCACTTGCACCCCACAGGAAAAGATTCTGCAGGATTACTACCAATCGCCATGATACAATCGCTGTTTTGCAAATCCGTCCAGCAGTTACTCATCGGACCTCTGCCAAAACTCTCGTTGTTGGCTGACACCGCAGACGATATGCATATCCTGGACTCATTTTCAATATAGACCATGCCCAGCGCACGCTGCATCTTGGTAATGGCATATGCCTCTTCGTTATTGGGGAACACGCTACCAACGGAAGCTATGGCTTCAGTTCGGTTAACCATTTTCCCATCGCCATTTTTGCTGATCCAGTTATTATCACGGGTGTCCTTAATTTTTCGGGCAATCCGGTCTACCGCCCAGTCCCAGCTTTGCTCCTGCCACTCAGCAGCTCCCGGTGCCCTATAAAGTACTCTGGTCAACCGGGATTCATTACGGACACACTGACATAAAGAGGCACCCTTTGGGCAAAGAGAGCCTTGATTGACAGGATGATCAGGATCGCCTTCTCCCGACACTACTCCATCTTCATCCACCGACATGATAATGCCACAACCTACGCCACAAAATGGACATATAGTCAGAGTCTCTCCGATCTTCTTGCGCAGCGGTATTTCAAGGGGTAATGCAAATACCTCATCTACATCGATGACTCCATATAAGGCCAAACCTCCAATCCCTGCCCCGCTTAGCTTGAGGAAATCTCTCCGGCTCAGTTCCATGTATCATACTCTCCCAAATAATTAGTATTTCAATATCGCGATAACATATAGAACAAACGGCAATTCAACAAACTGCCTCTATTATACCCTAGCGAGGATAACGTTTCCAATGCTGCGCTACAGGGAATACCGAAAACAGAAAACAACCTTGAGGCAACACAACAAAGCCAAAGAATAACCTCCTCACAAGCCGGAAAATTTTAGCGGAGGGGTGTGTTTGCGCGAGATCCTTTGCAGCTTAGGGTGAAAGCACGCCTAGTGGGATTCGAACCCACGACCCTCGGTTCCGAAGACCGATGCTCTTGTCCGCTGAGCTATAGGCGCACACATAATGGAACATGCCTGTCATTGCTCCAACATTTTCTCTTTGATGAGGAGCTCCTCCAACCAGCGACGAACAACCAAACTATACCATGATGGCTGCTCTAATACCTGAAACAACATAGCCATATAGAATCCCGGTTAGGGATCTGCACTCTACCATGTACTTCAGTATTTTATCAAAATTGTGCCTCAAAGAACTAGATCAGATTATCAGATATCAATTAACTATCATCACACATGGAGCCAGCCAGGGATGAGAAGCTAAAAAAACCTTCTGCTAAGCGACTATTCCTCATAATCATATTATCCGAGGCATAAGCACCTTTGCAGGAAAATATATTGTCACAGTTGATGTGTAATGCAATCAGGCAACTATTCAATGCAATATATTGCCAACCTCTTGCATATTGGTGCCATATCACAGTAGAATGGAGTTGTCTGAAGTCACTGTGGGCCTATATTGCGAGATCGCACGTGGCCTTTTTGCAAGGGATATGAGGTAGGAGGAGGTTTCATTTATAAATATTATGAATATGAAGAAGTTTGTTATTGTGCCGGCGTTACTCACCTTAGTATTGTTTGTGGGATGCCTTTCACCTACTACATCGGAAGAAACACCCCACAATAAACCAACACCATCTAATGAGAAACCAGTAGCTTACATTGACAATATCTCTCACGACGAAGCAACTTTGGGTACAGATATATCATTTCAGGGACATGGCACCGATACCGACGGTAATGTCGTCGCATACCGATGGGCTTCAAATATCGATGGGCAGCTTGCTACAACGGGGTCTTTTAGCTATTCCAATCTATCGTTAGGAGAGCACGAAATAGCTTTCAAAGTCCAGGATAACAATGGCGCCTGGTCAGAAGCAGCAGTCAGCACGATTATCATTATGCCGGAACCCATTTTTGTAGATATCATACACTTTACCATTGAACCTGAAAGCATACACCTTGGAGATACAGCAACGCTCAGTTGGGAAATTATCGGAGCTGAGGAAGTTACTCTAGAACCGGACATCGGTGAGGTAAACCTGGCTGATAGCATAAATATATCTCCTGAAGAAAACACGATCTACGTCCTCACCGCAACTCGTGGTGAAG
>CAZVCX010000091.1:0-10933 GCA_964626375.1 uncultured Dehalococcoidales bacterium
TTTTGATAGATATAATTCTATTTACTTTCTTTACTTGCCTTGCAAAGTTTGTTTATAATGCATCGCTATACGACATATAAAGAGGCTAAACATCAAAAGTTATAGCATAAGAAGGGTTCCAGAATGAAAGAAGTTGCCATTATGACCGACAGCATCTCAGGAATACCGCCAGAAATGGCGAGGGATCTCGATATCAAGGTCATCCCCCTATATGTAACACTGGATGGCACAACTGTTGTGGAAACGGAAGTCAACAGCGAGCAATTGTACAGCAGGCTTGCACAAAAGGAGAATTTGCCCACTACTTCCTCTCCATCCGCAGAAGACTTCTTGAGAGCCTACAGAGATCTGAGCCGTAAGGCTAAATATATCTTGCATATATCATTCAGTTCACGGCTCGGGATGAGCTATAAGGAAGCCATGATCGCCAAGGGCATAGCAGAAAAGGATATGCCCGATATCTCCATTGAAGTTATTGATACATATACCGCACACGGAGCACAATTGCTCTGCGTCCTGGAAGCATCACGAGCTGCTATTGCAGGCAAGCGCCTTCCTGAAATAGTCACACGCATAGAAAAGCTCCTGCCGGAACTCAATTTGCTCTATTCACTGGACACGATTTATTATCTTAAGAAGGGAGGCAGGATGAGCAAATCTGATACTTGGTCAGAAACCAATTTGAGATCTAATATACTCATGGAGCTGAGCGCATCTACAGGTGGGAATATTGTGCCATTCGCTAGAACCAGGACCAGAGCGAGAGCTACCGAGAAAATGTTGAATATAGTAGAACAGAGAAACAAAAAAGGGAAGCTTCACGTCGTGATAGGGCACGATGGTGACCCCCGGCAAGCAGAAGATCTCAAAAGGCAGTTTTTATCCCTGTTCCCGGTTGAGGAAATATACATTACGGGCGTTTCCTTTATAACTGCCATTCATGATGGCCCGGGAGCAATGCACCTCAGCTGGTTCAATGAGTAAATTAAAGCATAGATAGAGGAGAGGAGGCCATGAAAAGAATAGCGGTTTTATTGTTAGTATTTGTTCTAGCTCTCAGTGGAATGATTTCCTGTGCTCCGTCCTCTGTTGAGGAATCCTACAAGATAGGAGCGCTTACTTCCCAGACAGGGAAATATGCAGGTCTGGGGCTTCAGACGCTGGAGGGCATGCAGGTAATAGCTGATGACATCAATGAGAAAGGCGGCATAAATGGTATCCCCCTTGAACTGGTGCCCTGCGATGACAAAAGCAGCACCACAGGAGTTACCCTGGGAGCCAAGGAGTTGATAGAGGTGGAGAAAGTTGCTGTTATTCTACACGGCACAGTGACGGCACTTGCTCAAAGCACAATGCCGGTAGCTGAAGAGGGCAAAACGCCGGCGATACTGCTTTCAGGAACAGCCCTGTTTGATGACCAGCTTGGTGAGTGGTGTTTCAGGCCCATGGGAAGTGAGGAAGATTACGCTCACATTATTTTCCAATATCTCAACCAAGACCTGGGAGTTACCAAA
Organism: uncultured Dehalococcoidales bacterium; assembly: GCA_964626375.1. Taxonomy (GTDB): domain Bacteria; phylum Chloroflexota; class Dehalococcoidia; order GIF9; family AB-539-J10; genus M55B177. The sequence goes on from CAZVCX010000091.1 coordinate 1,515, forward strand.
GTCGCAGCAATGATGGAAAACAGCGGATATGGTCAGGGATTCGAGTTCTTTATGGTGAATGTCGCCTCCCAACATAATATGGAAGTGGTAACGACGCAGCATTTCGATCCAGCAGCCACAGACTTAACTCTACAGATGACGGACATCAAGAACTCCAGCGCCCAGGCTGTAGTCATCTGGGGCAGCGGCCCTGCCGGAGCACTGGCCGTTAAACAGGCAAGAGATATGGGCATCACCTTGCCCATCATCGCAGCCTTTGCTCAAGGATCTTCAGACATGGTCAAAGCGTTTGGTGAATACTACGAAATTAGCCCCTCTCTCATTGTGACCTCCTCCAAAACCGACATATGGCAGAATCTTCCCGAAGACGACCCTGACAAGGCAATGTGCCGAGATTTAGCCAATTTATTCCTGGAGAAAACTGATCCCCCCCATGAGCCTGACTTTTACGGCGTCGTTGGAGCTCAGATGATGCTCTTTGTCGCAGATGCATTGCAGAGAGCACAACCAGATCCAACCGACGTGGAACAGCTAAGAAGTGAGATTAGAGGCGCGCTCGAGTCTACGGAAAACCTCGATCTTTATACCGCCGTTTACACCCTGTCGCCCGAGGATCACTATGGAGGCTCAATTCAAAAGATAGTGTTGATTACCTTCAAAGATGGAGAAAAAGTTCTGGTAAGTAGGTGAGGATTGAATCTCTCTTGAGGATGCCTTGGACTTATCTATTGTCTTACAGTTCTTCATCAGCGGCGTAAATCTGGGCTGCATCTATGCTGCGCTGGGGTTGGGGTTCTTTGTCGTCTACAGTGTAACGCGCGTGCTCAATCTTGCCCAGGGGGAATTCGTGATGGCGGGAGGAATGCTCACCGCTACTTTTTATTCTATGGGAGTTCCCATCATTCTTAGCGCACTTATTGCCATAATCATAGCTGGCCTGCTTGGAGGACTATTGCACCGAGGCGTAATTCACCCGGCGAGAAACCTTTCCAAGGCAACGCAGACCTTCCTGACCGTAGGTTTCGCCTTTGCCATTGAAGGTATAGCTCTATTGGTTTGGGGGTGGGAATACAAAAGTTTGCCCAATTTTCTAAATACGCCCAATATTCACATTGGAGGAGCAACCATCATCGGGCAAACGCCATGGGTTACTGGAATTACTCTGCTTGCAGTAACTGGTCTATTTCTTTTCTTTGGACACACTCTCCAGGGAAAAGCACTCCGAGCCTGCGCCGATAATCCCCTCGGAGCAAAAACTATCGGCATCAGCGTGGATAGAATGTCACTATACGTTTTCATCCTGGCTGGTGCATTTGGAGGCATCGCCGGAGCTGTAATAACTCCTCTAACTATGGTTTCCTACAATATAGGTTTCCCCATGACGATAAAGGGCCTGCTGGCTGCTTTTGTAGGAGGAATAACCAGAGCAGAAGGAGTGATACTCGGTGGCATGGTATTGGGAATGGCAGAAGCGATAGCTGCAGGTATTATGCCCTCAGAGTATCACAGCATCTTCGCTATGATAATTTTAATGGCGGTGTTCTTATGCCAGCCGCATGGCCTATTGAGCAGCTCTGGTAAAACATAAAAACTACTTGCCTTCATTTATACATATACACTTAATGGAGATAAAGTGAACAAAACAGTGGAGTTAAGGCGCACAAAAGCCGAGTACCTGATACTTACACTGGTCGTTGTCCTATTTCTATCTATTCCACTTTTCGCCGGCCCGTATCACCTTGCCATTATAATGGACATAGGCATCTATGCCATTATAACCATGGGCCTCATCCTGCTGATGGGACAGGCAGGACAATTATCTCTGGGGCAGGCCGTCTTCTTCGGCATGGGAGCCTATTCTTCAGCGATCCTGACTACACAACATCATTTCGCCCCCTTGCTAGCATTACTGCTGGCCATCATCATCACGGGCAGTATAGCCGCCGGCATAGGGAGGGCAGTGTTGAGACTCAAAGGAATTATCGTATCTGGCGTAACGCTGGTCCTGAATCTTATTTTTTCCTACCTCGTTCTCAGTCTGATAAATTTAACAGGAGGAGCCAACGGCATAGTAAATATCCCTCACCTCTCACCAGTCAAACTTATACCAAATTCGCTCTTTGACTACTACTTCTTGTGGATCGTAGCTTTCCTCTTGCTCGCCTTTTCGCTAAATCTGGTTAATTCGCGAACGGGCAGGGCACTGAGAACCATGAACATCCTCTCCGGTGGAGGAGAAGAAACAGCCCAGGTCCTGGGTATAAACGTTATGAAATATAAGGTACAGGTATTCACACTGGGCGCTGTATATGCTAGCATAGCTGGCAGCATATATGCCCATCACTTAGGGAGCATAGAGCCCGATATTTTTGGAGCCCATCTTTCACTGTTGGTGGCAATCATGGCAATCGTTGGAGGAATGGCAAGCCCGTGGGGAGCTTTTCTTGGCGCTGCTTTGCTTATGGGGCTAACCGAATTGCTAGGGAAGTTCGCCTCGGTAGTAGTCAGTGGCCCCACGGGAGCCTATGAGCTAATAGCTTATGGTATTATCCTAATGGCAGTATTGCGATTCCTGCCCCAAGGACTGATCCCTCTATTTCAAAAATTACCACCACAAAGCAGGCATAGTAAATGAGAGATTATTTAAGTTGGATGAAGGACATTCTGGTCTTTACAAAGGAGCAAAGGAGAGAGATTGATAGCAGCTCCCTGCTCCAGCTGAAGAACATATCCGTCGCCTTCGGCAAGCTGACTGCAGTTAACGGAGTGAGCTTCACCATCCGGCAGGGAGACATAACATCCATAATCGGGCCAAATGGAGCGGGGAAAACCACCATTCTCAAGCTCATCTGTGGGTTATTGCCTCTATCTCAAGGAGAAATATGGTTTAAGCAACAGAGACTGGATAAAATCCCCCCTCACCAAATAGCTTCACTTGGAGTCACGCAAGTATTCCAGGATATTCAGCTCTTCTCAAACATGTCGATTCTGGAGAATGTAATGGTTGGCTGCCATGTATGGACCGACTCTGGTTTTCTCAATACGGGGCTTAAATTACCACATGCCAAGGCGGAAGAAAATAAAATTAAGGAACAAGCCATTAGTAAATTGTCCCTGGTCGGGCTGGAACAAAAGGCTTTCATGCTCCCATCACACTTATCCTGGAGTGAACAAAAACTTTCCGGCTTGGCCCGTGCCCTTGCTGCAGAGCCCGATCTGTTATTGCTCGATGAACCCTACGGAGGATTAATGACCACCGAAATAGCCATGTTGAGTCGGCTAATTTTGCAGTTACAGCAAGATGGAATAACCATCCTGATGGTAGAACAGAGAACCGATGAAGCTCTGGAGATCGCCAATCAGGTAGTTATCCTTGACAGCGGAGAGAAAGTTGCTGATGCCTCTCCCTCGGAGATGTGGAGCAATGCATATATCGCCACAAACTACCTGGGAGGCAGAGTAAAGGGAATGAGCGAGGCACATCATGCTGCAAGTAAATGACATTTATGCCAGATATGGATTAGCTCCGGTACTGCGAGGAATCTCCTTGCAGGTCAATCAGGGGGAAATTGTCGCCATTATGGGGCCCCATGGGGCAGGTAAAAGCACGACCCTCAGGGCAATTTGCGGGATCATTGCCATCACAAATGGAGAGGTTCTTTTTGAGGGACGCGCAATTCAGGGTATGCCAATAGAAAAAACGGTGGGATTGGGAATGTCATATGTGGACGAAAACAGGCTGGTATTCCCATCTATGAGCGTTATGGACAACCTTATCCTGGGAACTTATTCCCGCCGTGGTAAAGAAAAGAAAAATCCGCTGGCACAAAATATCAGGAGCGTTTTCCAACTTTTCCCTGTACTTGAAGAAAGAAAAAGGCAAGCTGCGGGAACCCTGTCAGGTGGAGAAAAACAGATGTTGATGATAGCAAGAGCACTGATGTCAAATCCAGAGCTATTGCTCCTGGACTGTCCCTCTATGGGTCTGGCACCGCTGCTGGTATCAAAGGTAATGAATGTTATTGTAAAGTTAAAAGGCCAGGGGATGGGAATTATCATGGTGGAGCAGGATTCCCCCTTAGCTCTCAACATTGCTGATCGCGGATATATTATAGAGGATGGAAGAGTTGCTCGAGAGATCGACTCCAGAGATCCTCTGACAGAAGGGCAAAAAAGGAGATAATGGCTGCCTCATGGGCTGTGTATTATCCATTCCAAACAGCACTTCTATGCTGGACAAATATTTGCTGATCCTATTCCCACTCTATAGTTGATGGAGGCTTGCTCGTGATATCATAAACCACCCTGTTGACGCCGGGGACCTCGTTAATTATGCGATCGGACACCCTTGCCAGCAACTCGTGGGGCAAACGAGCCCAATCAGCAGTCATAGCATCATCGCTGGTTATAGCTCTAAATGCCACGAGATAGCCATATGTTCTATGATCCCCCATAACCCCCACGCTTCTGACATCCGTAAGCACAGCGAAGCTCTGCCATAACTCCCTGTAAAGCTTCGCTTTCTTAATTTCATCCATTATTATCCAATCAGCAGCACGAAGCGTTTCCAGACGCTTCCTATTCACTTCACCAATAACCCGAATAGCAAGGCCTGGCCCTGGGAAAGGTTGCCGCCATATCATTTCCTCCGGCAGACCCAACTTTAACCCTACTTCCCGCACTTCATCTTTGAACAGATAGCGCAACGGTTCAATCAAAGTAAATTTCATCTTGGGAGGCAACCCGCCAACATTATGATGGCTCTTTATTTTAACTGCTGCGCTGGTTCCGGCAGAGGTACTCTCAATGATGTCAGGATAGAGTGTTCCCTGTGCCAGAAAATCCACCTTTCCCAGTTTAGCTGCCTCTTTCTCGAATATCTGAATGAACTCATTGCCTATAAAGCGACGTTTAGCTTCAGGATCAGTTACTCCCTTCAACCTCTGCAAAAATAAATCAGTAGCATCAACGTACACTATATCCATCTTAAGATTGCGCTTGAAGGTATCAAGCACCCGCTCAGGCTCTTCTCTGCGCAGCAAGCCATTATTTATGAATATGCAGGTTAACTTATTGCCAATAGCTCGATCAACAAGTGTAGCTGTCACTGCTGAATCAACTCCGCCGGAAAGAGCACAGACTACTCTACCTTCTCCCACTTGCTCCCTGATTTTGTTTACGCTTTCAATAATAACGCTCTCCGGTGTCCATTCACCTCTACAGCCACACACATTATAAACAAAATTCTGCAATATCTTTTTCCCCTGAGAGGTATGACTTACTTCAGGATGGAACTGAAGGCCAAAAATATCCTTGCCATTGCTGATAACAGCTAGCGGAGAATTTTCCGTATAAGCCAGGACTCCAAAAGCAGGGGGGAGATCTGTTACCTCATCACCATGACTCATCCATACGGGGAGAGAAGAAGGGAGCCCACGGAAAAGCGGATTCTCCAGAGCATTTATATGCAAAACGGCATGGCCATACTCGCGCTTTGACCCAGAAACCACTTCTCCACCCAGTTGATAAGTTATGGCCTGCATGCCATAGCATACACCTAGCACTGGCAAATGTTTCTCATATACATAAGGCAAAGGCAGAGGAGCACCGGGTTCATAAACGCTATGGGGGCCTCCTGAAAGGATAATGCCCCGAGGATGGAGAGGTACTATTTTCTCCCATGGAGTATCATGGGACACAATTTCGCAATAAACATGGCACTCTCGCACGCGCCGGGCAATAAGCATACTATATTGAGAGCCAAAGTCAACTACTATTATGGTTTCCCGCTTATCGGAAGGTTCTTCGCCCTCAAGTACAACCTGCTCACCACGCGACTCTTTAGCGAGTTCCAGATAAGTGGAAACTTCTATGTCGTCGCTGGTCGCAACCCTGTGGCTAGGCGCTTTCTCCATCGCCATTTCAGAAGTACCCATTGAATGCACGCTAGCTTATCACCATGCTATACTAGCGTCAAGAATGACAACCATGGCGATCAAAGACCAGATCGATATAGGAGGGAGAATCCTCAGGGATGGAGGAGTGATTGCCTTTCCCACGGATACAGTATATGGACTGGGTGCAGACATCCTCAATTCAAGAGCAGTAGAGAGAATCTATCAGATAAAAAACCGCCCGAACCATTTAGCTCTACCCCTATTTGTTGCCGATCTGAACCAGTTTAAGAAAGTTACCGTTGAGCCAGTGCGAGAAATTGTTTTATTTCTGGCTCAACGCTTCTGGCCAGGAGGGCTTACGCTAGTCCTCCCCAAAGCAAATAACCTGCCAGATTATCTATCTCGAGGCGATAGCATAGCAGTCCGTATGCCTGATAGCTCCACCTGCATTTCTCTCATTCACCATCTGGGGAGACCGATAACCGGCACCAGCGCCAATATCAGTGGCTATCCTCCCGCGCTCACTCCCTCCGAAGTGAGCGCGCAACTTGGAGATAGAGTTGATTTCGTCATAGAAGGAGAATGTTCAGGAGGTACAGAGTCAACAATCTTAGATGTTACGAAGGAAACACCATCAATTCTACGCCAGGGAATCATTCCTGCAGCGCAGATCGAAAGGGTTATTAAGGACCACGAAGAAGGAAGAATTACATGCGCATCGCTATAGGTTGCGATCACCGTGGGCTTGAAACAAAGCAGGCTGTAACGAAATGCCTGGAAGAATTGGGCTTCTACTACCGCGATTTCGGTACCTATAGTTCGGAATCTGTAGACTACCCCGATATAGCACATGAGGTAGGGAAAGCAGTTGCCCAAGGAGATTTTGAATACGGCGTCCTAATATGCGGTACAGGAATAGGCATGAGTATAGCGGCCAATAAAATAAGAGGAATAAGAGCGGCTCTATGCAATAATGTGCTTATGGCCCAAAAAAGCCGCCAGCACAATGATGCTAACATTTTATGCCTAGGAGCAGACGTCATGGATTCAGATTTAACGAGAGATATCGTGCGCGCTTACCTGGCTGCTACCTTCGAAGGCAACAGGCATTTGCGCCGTGTAAATAAAATAAAAAAACTAGAAGAAAGTCAGCAGTGAACTCTACCTAGATAAAAGCTCTACATACAATGCCATGTAGAGAAAAGGAGTGATTTTCTCTCTCCACGAGGCTTCTATATCTCCAACGGAAATGTAAAATGAGACAGGGAAACACTGAAGAAAGGCGCTCCCTGATGAGAGTAGCCCTGGGAAAAGAGAAGGCCGATATCGTAATCACGGGAGGAGATCTCGTAAATGTCTACAGCGGCGAAATACTCAAAGGTTATTCAGTGGCCACAAAGGGGAAAAGAGTTGCCGCCATAGGCGAAGATCTCTCTCATACCATTGGTTCGCAGACCGAGCTTATCGACGCAGCCGGCAAGACTGTTATCCCTGGCTTCATCGATGGGCACACCCACCTCGCAGGAGCTCCAGTATACTACAGCCCCTATGAGTTCCTTCGCCATATTATGGCAGGCGGTACCACTACCATCATCACCGAGACAATGGAGATAGCTTTTGCGCAGGGATATGATAGCCTTGCTGGTTTTATCGAGTCGCTTCAGAACCAACCAATAAAATGCTTCGTTACCATTCCACCGCTGCTTTCTCTTCCGAGAGAAGACCAACGGGATGCGACAGACATAAACTTAATCAAGGAGCTGATGCAGTCTCCCCTGGTAGCTGGTTTAGGAGAATCTTACTGGCAGATGGTGCTGGAAAACAATCCTAGATTCTGGGCGCTTTCTTCCGCTGCCATAGATTCTGGGAAAACCATAGAAGGGCATTCTGCCGGAGCGAGGGCAGAGAAATTGTCCGCTTATCTATGCAGCGGCGTTTCCTCCTGCCATGAATCTACAACCCTGGAAGAAGCTCTTGAGAGATTGCGCCAGGGGATCTGCGTTATGATCAGAGAAGGGAGCATTCGCAGAGAGCTTGAAGCCATATCGAGGATAAAGGATCTGAAGATAGATCTCAGGCGCATAGTGCTGGTAACCGATTCCATTTCACCTCAAGAACTACAAGAAAAAGGGTATATGGAGTATGTGGTACAGAAGGCAATAGACCTGGGAATCGACCCGGTGATTGCAATACAGATGGCCAGCCTGAATGCCGCAGAGCATTTTCACCTGGATGGATTTCTCGGGGGAATTGCACCAGGTAGATACGCCGACATTTTAATCATTCCAAACCCCCGGATCATCAAGCCCGAATGCGTTATCAGCAACGGCACGGTCATTGCCAAAGACGGGGAACTGCTGGTAGAACCCCGAAAATATAATTTTTCTACAATGCCTTTGAAAGGCTTCCGTAGAGTTAGTCCACGGGAATTTTCTGTCCTCGCGGCAGGGAAAGGAAAACACTCCAAGGTGAGAGTAATATCCCAGATGACCAAGCTGGTAACCAGAGAGTTCCTAACCGAGCTTCCCGTATCAGATGGAGAAATAAAATCAAACTCCGCTGAAGATATAATCAAGGTAACGCTTCTTTCCCCCGAGGGGAAGGTTTTTACTGGGTTTATCAGGGGATTCGGATTGAAGAAGGGAGCCATAGCGATGAGCTGCCCCTGGGACACCCGCGCCATTACATCCGTAGGAGCCAACGAAGAAGACCTGGCAAGAGCGATAAATCAGGTGGTTGAAATTGGAGGAGGAATTGTAGTTTGCTCAGATAACGAGATAAAGGCACAATTACCTCTGCCCATAGCAGGGCTTATCTCGGAATTACCACTGGGGGCTATAACACAAAGGCAGACAGAGATCCAGCAAAAGCTTAGCTCTTGGGGTTGTTCTCTTTCCGATCCAATTTTGAGTCTGGCCACCCTTAGCACCCCTGCTATCCCCTTCCTGCGTCTCTCAGAAAACGGCCTCGTGGATGTAAAAACAGGGAGTCTTATCGATCTCGTCGTAGAATGAGCCTCTCCTGTCAAAAAAACTGATCTCAGAAATAATCACCCGGATGATTTTTGATAAGCCGATTGTAATCCTCCATGGTGTCTATATCCAGGCTGATGCTCGGTGAATCAACTGCCACTTCCAGAACATCATCTTGGTGCCTGGCAATTATCTCTCTCCCCCCAACCTCTCCCTTCAACTGCAAGAGTTCTGCTCTATATCTGGAAGAAAATATAACGGGGTGTCCTCTCTTCCCATCACAGATAGGAACAACTATACCTTTATTTCCCATGCGGAATTCCCGTAACAACATGTTAATGAGATCACTCCCGATGGCAGGCTGATCAGCCAGTGCTACTACTATTGCGTCGGCTGCCTTATCGGCCAAATTCAAACCAGCAGCTATGGAAGTCCCCATACCATAGAGATAATGTTGATTCATGGCGAGCTTAACTGCTTTACTCCTTAGTCTCGCCGCTATCTCCTCTGCATCCCCACCTAGAGTGACTACCACCTCATTCGCCTCAGA
>CAZVCX010000092.1:0-8484 GCA_964626375.1 uncultured Dehalococcoidales bacterium
GTCTTTCCTGGCCTTCTCTTTCAGCAAAACTCTTAGCTGCTGGCGTGCTTCCTCACGAGTAGGATATTTTGCTACCGGCACCACGGCTCCTTCCCTGGTGGTAAAGATATGGCTTTCTCCTTTTGGATCTGCCTCCAGCTGTCTGACATGCCCGCCTTTTATGAAGTACTCAATCGATCCTACGTTAAAGAAATAATTGACCCTGGAAATGACGCTCCTCGCTTCCGCGACCACTTCTTTCATGCTTGCGCCGGCAAGAGCAGCCCTGGCGGCAGCTGTGGCTACCAGTCCCTCGCCTGACATGACGGAGTTGGAATCTATGATTTCTATGGGAATGCCTTCAGTCATTTCCATCGCGCCCTTGACCGAGGTGTGGCAGGCAGGAGAACTGGCGGGGCTGATGATAACCACAGCTATACCATCAACCTTGCCGCGCAACTCTTCAAACGCCTTATAGAATTCTCCCTGAGCTGCGCCACTACTGGTGGGCCAGGTTTCTGATGTTTTCAGTCGCTCATAGAACTCCTCTACTGTCCAGTCAACCCAGTCAACATATTCTTTGTTATCCCACAACACGCTTAATGGGATAATTCGGATGTGATATTGCTCTGCTACTTCCCTGGTCATGGCAGAGCTGCTGTCGATAAATACTGCTACTGACATTGTCCCTCCTCGGTTCGAAATATTTTGCCATTGGAGAAAAACTTGCGCTGGGTAGCACTATGCTTACATTTATATATGATAGTTGATGTTTTTGCAATAGTATTTAGCCATCGGATCTTTTTCTTTAGCAGCTGTTTTGCCTGAATCTGTCTGGTCTACAATAACTCTGACTTGAGTGAGGTGGTATAATTCACTGGCAGCAGGAGAGGAGGAGATAAATGAGCGATGATAAAGCTGAAGAAATGAGGCTCAGCCGTTTCGAGTTCCGTGCAATGAATACGCCTTTCAGACGGTTCATTCTGAAGCACTTTGAATTCAGGACCTTCGTTCATTTTCTGCGCAAGAACGGCATTGATTTGAAGGGCAAGGTACTGGTAGATGCGGGATGCGGTTCAGGTTATGACACGGGGCTGATTGCAAAGGAGTTCGAACCATCGAGGCTGGTTGCATTTGACATAATGCCAGAACAGATACGGCTGGCTCGCAGGCTGGGGATCAATGCCGAGTTTTACGTTGGCGATATGACGCATCTGGATTTGCCCGATGGAATAGCGGATGCAGTTTTTGTCTTTGCTGTGCTGCATCATATACCGGAGCGACATAAAGCCGTCAAGGAGATTTGGCGGATTCTCGCTGATGATGGCGTTTTGCTGGTTTGTGAGCCGCACGAGAAACTCCGATGGTCGGAGCTTGAAGGGGGCATCAGGAATGCTGGCTTTGAGATGGTGGAGAGGCGTCGTCTGTATGCTGGCTTTTTTCGCAACTATCTCTGGCGCAAATGTGTTGTGACATGAATTTGCAAACAAGTATGGCGTGACATTTGCGCCAGCCATGGAGTGGACGATATGGGGCTGAGAGCTATTCGGGTGGGGAGCAGTGCGCTGTTGTGATGTGTGGGGGATAGCTCAATGCTTACATGTCAGGAGGCGGTGTGTCTATGACTGTATAGTGGCTTCTTCCTGAATGTCTGCCCATTCGTAAGATTTCTTCAGGGTTCGCCGCAGGCGCAGTATCCAGAAACCGGCTAACAGGAAGCCGAGGGTGTCTGAGAGAGGCATTGCTAGCCAGACGCCTGTTATTCCCAGGAAATGAGGCAGGATAAGTAAAGCTGGTATAAAGAACAATACCTGCCGTGCCAGCGATAGTAGCATGGCTTCTCTTCCTTTCGATAGCCCCTGGAAGGTGGTAATGCAAATAATGAGTACGCCAACGATGGGCAGCGATGATAGAAGTATCCGCGTTGCAGGTACAGCCATGAGCAGCATGTCTGCATCCTGGCTAAAGATGCTGATGATACGAGGCGCCATGATCTCCAGCGTCAGGGTAGCCAGTCCCATTACTGTGGCGATGCCCGCCACAGCCAGGCCAACGGCGTGCCACATTCTGTGCCAGTTGCGAGCTCCAAAGTTAAATCCAACTACGGGCAGAAGACCGTTGGCGGTGCCAATTATGGGCATGAAAGCCAGATCAGCTATGCGAGTTATGATACCAACTATGGCAAGGGCCAATGAACCGAAGGCAGAAAGCACGTTGTTTAAGGAAATGAAGCATACGCTCTCCATGAGCTCAATGACCATCGAAGGGGCGCCTACGCGGTAAATGTCGCGCAGAACATGGCGATCAGGGCGCAGGTATTTGGGGATGATGTGATAGAGCGATCTGCCGCTTATGATCCAGCCGAAACACATGCCTGCGCCTATGATTAAAGAGATTACGCTGGCGAGGGCGGCGCCGCGGATATTCATTTCAGGGAAGGGGCCTAGGCCGAAGATGAGCAGGGGGTCAAGCGCCATGTTGATAACGCTCGCTGTAGCGCTAAAAATCATAGGGCGCATAGCGTCTCCTGATCCTCGCAACAGGTTGGTTGATGTGAGCATAAAGAAGAGAGGAGGAGCTCCAAATCCCATGATGGTTAGATATTGTGTGCTATAGTCCATGATGTCTGGAGTAGCACCCATGATGGAAAGCACGGTACGCGGGAATAAAATGGCGATGAACAGGAAGATAGCGCCAAAGAAAGCTGTGATGGGAAATATCTGACCTGCGGCGTGGTTGGAGGCTTCTGTATTTCCTTCACCAAATCGCCGTGAAACGAGGGCGGCAATTCCAATGCCCGATCCTGCCCCGATAGCGATGATGAGTATTTGGTAGGGGAAGAAGACAGTTAGTGCAGCTATGGCCTGGTGTCCTAGGGTCGCTAACCAGAAAGTGTCCACGATATTGTACAGACTAAGAGTCATCATGGATGCTACGCTGGGCAAGCTTAGTTTGAGGAGAAGCTTTGCCAGGGGCAATGTTTTCAGATCTTCCGTTTCTTTTGACATGGCGCGTATCACTCTTGATCTGCTAGCGCTATTCTCTTGCTCTGGATCCTGCGATGAAAGTGATGCCAGCTATGGCAGCAACGCACAAAATTGATGTTTGAAAGGCTCCGGTAAGATCGATAAGGTAGCCAAACAGGATGGGCATGAATAACGGCCCGATGTTGCCTGACGCCGAGATAAAACCAACGATAGTGCCCGCAGACGATGAAAGGTCCTTGTGGATTACCGGTACAGCCAGAGTGATTGTGAGTACTCCAATGGTGGCAAATCCAGCGAGGAAAAGGCAGACCAGCATTGCGGGTAGAGGAGCATAATTTATAGCTATGATGGTACCTCCTGCCACCAGGCCGAGGGCAGCTATTATTTTCCTTAAGTCTCGCAGTTTATCCATGATGTGACCTACAGTGGGGCCAGCTACGAAGAAGCCAGCGGCAAGCAGAGATGCCAGAGAGGGATTGAGAGATCTAGCTTCCAGTACCTTGGGCATCCAGGTGGCCAGCGTATCGTAGCTTCCCATGGCTGCTATTAGCAGAATGAGCAGTACCCAGACGTATCTGTTTCGCATTGTTACCATGAATTCCTTGATTGGAGTAGTTGTTATACTGGAAGTTTCACTTTTCGCGAAGTAGAACCACAATAGGCACATGACTACCTCCACTATTGCATATATCAGGAAAACCTGTCTCCATCTGAAAGACTCGAGCAGGTGAGGCGTTAGGGCAAGGACTGTGGCGTTGCCGGCAGCGAAACCGGCAATGTAAAGTCCCGTGGCGAAGCCGGGCATTTTATGTAACCACTCTCTTACTATCAGGCTGAGGCATGGCATGACAGCTGCCAGCCCCAGCCCGAGAAAGAACTGACTCAGCACTAGCAAAGCATAGCTGGGAGAAAATGAACGGGCGAAGGCGAAGATGGCACAAAGTGGTAGAGCTATATTGAGTACCTTTCGGTATCCTATTCTGTCGGCCAGCAGCCCCCATGGTATGCGGAAGATCGCAATGCCTCCCATGGCTATGGAGAAAGCAAACCCGAACTGGGCATAGGATATTTCCATCGCCTCCATGATGTCGGTTGCCATTGGAGCTATGGCAAATAGCATGACGTGTAGCAAAAAGGCGATAAAAAAGGAGAACATTAGCATTACCAGGCGATCTTTACTGCCGTTATTGTTCGTCATCGTTGTTCTTTCAGCGGGAGAAGGATGGGAATAACTCTGAGGATAATAAACTAATGGCGATTGCGATGCAAACGAAGATTACGAATAGCAGGCGAGCCTGACATCTTTTCACTTGTGTGCGTACGCCATGTGGAAAAGCTTGGGCAGTTGATACAGTGAAGTCTCCTTCTCTCGAAATTACAAGTTGCCCTTTTTCGTCCTTATTTCGTAAGAGGTAGCTTGAGAATGGTATAATCACCGGGAGCAATTCAGGGCTCTGGTGAAATGCTATGCGCCGGATAGCTGGTATCAAGTGCGTTATTTTGAGTTCTTGTGAAGCAGTGCTTCCATTATGGTTAAGACGAGAAGAGCAAATGCCTCTATCTGGCAAGGTAAATACAATTATAATTTTGGATATTAGGAGGATTTTACGATGACGGCTATTACGGATGAATTGAGAAAAGATATAGGGCAGGCAGATGTTGTTGCACTGGCTACGGCCAATAAAGGGAGCGAACCGAATGTGGTCCCCGTCTTTTTCTGGAAGGTGCTTTCTGGCGATGAGATATTGCTGGTGGATATCTTCATGAAGAAGACGGCGGATAATATAAGGGTAAATCCCCTGGTGGCAGTTTCTGCCTGGTATAAAGATAGCTCCGGTAACTCGATCGGATATCAGTTCAAAGGAGAAGCCCGGATGGAGACCGAGGGCAGAATTTTTGATGAAGGTGTGATGATGGTTAAGGAGGCAGAGCCGGAACTCGCTCCCAAGGGGGCAGTTGTCGTTAAGGTGAATTCAGTCTATTCTATTTCGCCGGGCCCCGATGCTGGCAAGCAAATGAGCTGAAATTGAAATAACCAAGGCGTTATCACTGGTCTTCAACGTAGCGCCGTCCAGTCTAGATTTTGCCCGCGGTTTCCTAATCCATTAAGGTACTTCCTGTGATGAAAAAGGTTCCCATGGATTTAGGAGCGAAGTTTTAAATAACGGTCTTGACGGATAATTGCCCGTTCTGAAGAAAGAAAGGGAGGATTAAAATTGAAAATTTATCTTGATTGTATACCATGTCTTTTACGGCAGGCACTGGAGGCTGCAAGGATGGCGACTGACGATGAAGTGATCCATCGCACGGTGCTCGACTCAGTTGCCCGCATGATACCGGAACTGCCTTTGGACATTACTCCTCCCGAGATCGCTCAACGCGTCTACGCCCTTGTTGCTGATATTACCGGCAACCAGGATCCATGCTATGAAGCAAAGCAAAGAGCCAATCAGCAGGCTCTATCTCTTTACCCTGGCTTTAAGGAAGTTATAGCTAATTCCAGTGATCCGCTGCTGGTAGCGTGCAAGCTGGCTATTGCCGGGAATATCATAGACCTAGCTCAACAGGCAAGCTATGGTGATCTCAAGGTCGTTGCTGACCTAGCCCTGGCAGCGCCTCTGGGTATAGATGACTATGAAGAATTCAGGAATAGCCTGCAAAGTTCATCGCGCATCCTGTATCTTGGTGACAATGCCGGCGAGATCGTATTCGATAGGATGCTCATTGAGGAGATGCGTAAAATCAAGGATTACGAGATATATTTTGTTGTTCGGGAAAAGCCCATCATAAATGATGCTACTCGTCTTGATGCAGTATCCACCGGAATGGACAAGGTAGCCAGAGTAATATCTAATGGTTCTGATGCCCCGGCCACTATCATTTCACAGTGTTCTCCTCAGGCTTTACAGCTTTATCACTCGGCTGATCTCATAATCGCCAAAGGACAGGGAAATTATGAGTCGTTGAGTGATGAAAAGGAGAATATCTTCTTTTTCTTGAGAGCCAAGTGTCCTCTAATTGCGAGGTTGCTGAGAGTGAACGTTGGCGATGCCATCCTCAAAAAGCAGAAAATATAGCTATGGGTGGAACTCTGGAGTTACGATGCCACCATCTGTTTAGTAGCGGTCTATTGTTCTCGCGCAGGCTATAGCCATGTAACAGGAATAATCGTATCCAGTTGACTGAATTTATAGCTCTTTCTCTGTGATTATCTTGATTCCGTGCCTTTTGAGCAGCGCTGTGGTTACTCCATTGCCCGGGACCAGGTTGCCCGTAAAGGTACCGTCGTATATTTGTCCAAAGCCGCATGAAGGGCTGTTGCACTTTCCAATAAATTCGTCAATGCCGAGTTGCCGGGCAATTTTCAAAGTCTCTGTCGCTCCCGCGATGAATTCCCTGGTTACATCTACGCCGTCTCGATTGATTATCCGGCAATTTCCATCGAGAACGTCCTCGCCAGACCCACCTTGTATTTCCTGGGGGAGCCTTGGAGTCTTCAGCCCACCGAGTTGTTCCGGGCAAACGGGAATTAGAATGCTGCTCTCCAGAAGCTGTATTGCTTGCTTGTTCTGGTATTTGTCTTTTCCGTCCCATGCGCACTTTACTCCTATCAGGCAGGCGCTGATAAGCTTCATGTAACTATTTTACCTTTTTTATGCTATTTTTTCTCAACTGTATAGTTGAGAAAATCGAGATTGCTTGTGATGTAGTATCATTTGTAAAGTGCGCATCGAGATACTTGGAGCTGAATCGCTGGGCGTTCGTGGTCTGTGTTGCCTCGTTGAGACGGGAGACCGCAAAATAGTTATTGATCCAGGCGTTGCTCTGGGTTTCCGGAGGCATGGACTCCTCCCGCATCCCGTTCAGGTTGCAGCTTCTGCAAAAACCAGGAAAAAGGTTATAGATGCGTTGCAAAGCGCATCGGATGTGGTTATCAGCCACTTTCACGGAGATCACATTCCACTGGTTGATGCCAATCCCTACCAGTTATCGCTCAAGAGCGCAGCAGCGCCTCTGGCGCGCTGCCGGCTGTGGGTCAAGGGAACGGAGAATATGCCATCCATTCAGGTTAGAAGGGCAAATGCGCTGGCGGAAAGCCTCGGTCGAGCTTTGCCCGCTGCGGACGGGTTGTGCGATGGGATATTGAGCTTTTCTTCTCCTGTTCCCCATGGGGATGCTTTTAAGCGCACTGGCGATGTGATGATGACCAGAGTTGAAGAGGGTGGCAAAGTCTTCGTGCAAGCTTCGGATATTCAGATGCTCAACGATGAAGCGGTTGAGAAGATAATTTTGTGGCAACCGAATATAGTCATTGCCTCTGGTCCTCCTCTTTATCTGCCAGGGCTTGTCTCTGAGAGCAAAGAAGACGCATTGCGCAGGACTTTGAGATTGGCGGGTGAGGTTAATACGCTTATTCTTGATCATCACCTGCTGCGCTCCAGAGAAGGCGAGGGGTGGCTGGACTATGTTTCCTCCGTTACAGGGGGCAAAGTTATCTGCGCCGCCGACTTCATGGGGCTGCAGCGTAATCTGCTTGAGGCGAAGCGTGACCTCTGGTATCGAAAGTTTCCCGTTCCTGAATGGTGGCATGAAGCATATGCTCGTGGAGAAGTGGACGGGGAGAGTTACTTCAATGAACATGGCTATCTGCAATCGAACGGGGAAGATGATCTGCAGATAGAGCACCTCTAGCTGTAGATATTTAAATGACACTGGCCGTGATGGCTTTATAGCGATGCAATGAAGATAAAGGTAATGACTAATATCAGCGTGGAGAAAGAAGAAGTGATCCCTGTGATGGATTACAGCATCATTGAAATTGATGGCGTAGGGCTGGTGCTATTTGAACGCAGCAAGAGGGCTAGGCGCATGAACATCTTCGTGAAGCCTTCTACGGGAGTACGAGTTGCTGTTCCTCATGGGGTGTCCTTCAGGAAAGCAGAAGAGTTTGCCCGTGATAAAGCGAGATGGATAAAAAAGCACCAGAACCTGATGAAGCTGTATGAAAAGGAAAATAGACCTATTCATGATATTCCTGCTGGTATCGAAAGGATGAAAGCCAGGCGAAAAATAGTGGAACGACTGGAACATCTGGCGGAGAAACATGGATTCAAATATAACAGGATATTTGTTCGGAACCAGAAGACGAGATGGGGCAGTTGTTCCTGCAAGGGCAACATTAGCCTCAATATAAAGTTGGTCAAGCTGCCCGGCGAACTGATGGACTATGTCATTCTGCATGAGCTCGTTCATACTCGGGTTATGAACCACAGTTCTGATTTCTGGGATGAACTGGATAAACTGGTGGTAGACAGGAAAGGCCTGAGGTCAAGGCTGAGGGGATATGGATTGGCGTTGTTATAGTCGAAAGCACTAAACCATGGCGGGGGAAATTTCGTTTTAGATGGTATAAGGATAAACATGGGGTGAGAGGAGAAGAAATTCCTGTGTGCTGAGACTCCTAAAGAGAGGTATATGCGATGAAAGTAAAGAAGATATTCCTGCTGGTTATGGCGGT
>CAZVCX010000093.1:0-3423 GCA_964626375.1 uncultured Dehalococcoidales bacterium
GCATGGTGAGAATATTATGGCGATATAAACCCAAACTATCAGCCGGCCTGTATTTTAAAAAATGGGGGAGGGTATCAGAAATCACCAATAAATATATGAACTCACTGATCTCCAGTAAAATAGGATTTGAAACCGAAGTAGTAAGGACGGGCAATGCCGGAGAGCACGCTATAAGCATGAAGTTAGCAGAGACTCTGCCCTATGCTGCCGGATATGCTGTGGAGCCGCAAGAGTTGATCTCCATCTTCGAGAACTTTGGAGGAATTCTACCTACCAAGGATCGCAAAGCAATGGAGCAAGGAGTAGACATATTCCAAATTGAAACTAGAAACCCTCACCTCCATGAAGAGAAAGGAGATGAACATCTCAAGGGTATGCTCCTGTCGGCCCTGAGCACAATTTATCATTCCCCCCTCTGCGATCAAGATTTAAGACAGGCGCTTCTCTCAGAGCTCATCTCCCAGTCAATTATCAAGGAAGGAGAAGAGCCTCCTCCCTTACACATTACTCCCGCTCCCAAGAAGATGGATATCAAGAAATTTGTCGCAGCCATCAAGGAAGACTTCAATAGTTACAGTGCGCTGAAATAAAGTAAAGCTATAAATAGCTATATCTTCTGCAGATGAGCGAAGCTGAGCAGAAGCTTCCGCGCGCCGGCATTCTCGAAAGCTACCGTTATCTCGTGATCACCTCTAACAGCCAGGCAGTTCATGACCACGCCACGGCCGAACTGGTTGTGCATCACGTGATCTCCTACTTTCAGATCTAATTCCTTTGCCTGCTGGAAAGATACCTTTTGGTAAACAGGCGGTATCGAACTCCGACTCTCCTGCCGATCTCCAGCACCAGACAGAAGATGAGGAGATATATCCCGGAGAAAGCGCGAGCGACGACCTCCCAACCCATTGCCAAACAAATTGCGATGAACGCTATACAATAGATAAAGCCTCTCTTGAGCTCTGGTTATGCCAACATAACAAAGACGCCGTTCCTCCTCCATTTCCTCGGGGTTATCTATAGACTTCCCGTAAGGGAAAACCCCCTCCTCCATACCTGAGATAAAAACCACGGGGAACTCCAGCCCCTTTGCCTGGTGCAAGGTGATAAGTGTTACAGCATCGCTTTCCCTGTCAAACTCATCTATATCAGCGACTAGGCTGACATTTTCCAGGAAAGTATCCAATGCATCCTTTAAATTAGCTCCCGTATATTCTGCAGCAACGCTCTTCAGCTCCACGATATTTTCCCAGCGCTCTTCACCTTTCTCTCTTTCCAGGATGAACTTTTCAATCCCGAAATGTTCCAGCACCCTATCCAGTAACTCTACAGGACTCAAACGATAACTTTCTTCTCTAAGCCCATCAACAAAGCTAGAAAAATCGTTCAACGAACGGGTAATGCGATCCAAGAAGGCATTTCTTTCAACCGCTTCTTTCACAGCATCATATAGCGAGATGCCTTGACTACTCGCTATCTCGTACAGGCTATCGAGAGTGTTCCGCCCAATACCTCGTCTGGGGACATTTATTACCCTCGTCAGACTTATAGTATCCCGCGGATCGCGAATGATCCGGAGGTAAGCAATGAGATCCTTCACCTCTTGCCTCTGGTAAAAACGAGTACCGCCAACCAGTTTATATGGCATCCCATAGCGCACAAAGACATCTTCAAACGCTCGAGATTGAGCATTGACCCGATACATCACAGCGCAGTCCCGGAAAGAAATCCTCCCCTGATGAACTAATTTCTCTATCTCGTTAACTACACAACGAGCCTCTTCTTCTTCATCGTAGCTATCAAAAACGCATACCCTAGATCCAGCATCATTCTCTGTCCACAAACCTTTTGGCTTATTCCGCGCATTCACCGAGATGACTTCCTGAGCGACTGCCAGAATGTTCTTGGTAGAGCGATAGTTTTGTTCCAAAAAAACCTCTTTGGCTCCAGGATAGTCCTGGACAAAATTCAGTATATTGCGAGCATCAGCGGATCGCCAAGAATAAATTGACTGGTCAGGATCACCGACCACGCAGACATTGTTGTTTTCTCCTACCAGATATCTGACAAGAGCATACTGGGCAATGTTGGTATCCTGAAACTCATCAACCAGTATATGGGAATAGCGCGACTGGTATCTCTCGCGCACTTGAAGGTTCTCTGCAAATAACTGTACCGCCTTCATCAAGAGATCATCAAAATCCACCGCACCGCTCTGCTCAAGCGAACGCTGATAGAGTTGATAAACCCTCAAAACTATCTCTTCAAAGTAACTGCTGGATTCCCTGGCGTACCGCGCAGGTCCAACAAGGCGGCTTTTGGCGGCACTGATAGAAGAAAGGATAGCTCGAGGAGCGTATCGCTTATGATCAATATTCAGGTCCTTAAGGCACTGTTTTATCAGGTTAATCTGATCGGCGTCATCGTAAATTACAAACCGTGAATCAAGCCCTACAGCTTGACCATCGATGCGCAAAATTCGAGCACAAAGAGCGTGAAAGGTTCCCACCGTCAAAGCACCACAGGCATGGCTCACAAGTTGTTCCAGTCGAGATTTCATTTCCCGAGCAGCTTTATTGGTAAACGTAACTGCCATGATTTGGTGAGGAGCCACACCACAAACCAAGATCAGATAAGCGATTCTGTGCGTAATAACCCTAGTCTTGCCACTACCGGGGCCAGCCAGAACAAGCAACGGCCCATCAACAGTTTCTACGGCTAGCTTTTGGGCAGAGTTGAGACCAGAAAGAACATCCATATAGATCAGATTCTTATTATAGCATCGCCATGAGTAACTCCAAAGCAATAAGCCAGAGATCAACAGGTATTCACCTGATAGCTAATCAGAACTCGCAATTATCCAGAGGATATAATAAAATAGCTCTGATTTCTTATACCGGCCACAAATAAAATAAAGGAGGGCTTTTATGGAAGTCAAGAAGATTTGTGTACTGGGGGCAGGACAGATGGGGAACGGCATTGCTCAAGTTTGCGCCCAGGCCGGATACACCGTATCCATGAGAGACATCGAACAAAGATTCATCGATAATGGCATGAACACCATTAAGAAGAATCTGGAGCGCAGCGTAGAAAAACAAAAGATGAGTCAATCCGATATGGATGCCATAATGAGCAGAATTACTCCCGCCCTCGATATGAAAGAAGCAGTCAAGGACGCAGATCTGGTCATTGAAGCTGCCCCCGAAATCATGAACCTGAAGAAGGACATCTTCAAACAGATGGACGAGCTATGTCCTGCCGACACCATATTTGCCACCAATACCTCAGGGCTGAGCATCTCGGAAATAGCTACGGCAACCAGCAAACCCGATAAGTGCATTGGTTTTCACTTTTTCAATCCCGTGCCGGTAATGAAACTGCTAGAAATTATTAGAGGCATAAACACCTCAGAAGAGACTCTGAAAA
>CAZVCX010000094.1:0-4915 GCA_964626375.1 uncultured Dehalococcoidales bacterium
GCCAGGCTATCGCGATCTCTAATGGTAACCTGGTGATCCTCTAAAGAGGCAAAATCTATAGTAACACAGAGAGGAGTGCCAATTTCATCCTGCCGGCGATACCTGCGACCTATGCTCTGGGCATCATCATAGCAAGTCATAAAGTCAGCGCATAATCCCTCATAGACCTCTCTGGCCATAGGTGTTAGCTTCTCATTCTTGCTTAAAGGTAGGACGGCTACCTTCACAGGAGAGAGGGAAGGATTAAGACGTAATACCACGCGTTCTCTATTTTCAACCACCTCTTCATGATAAGCATCGATAAGAACAGCCAGAAGAGTGCGATCCACCCCAGCTGATGGCTCAATGACATAAGGAATATAGCGCTCACCACTTTCAGCATCATAGTAACTGAGATTCCTCCCGCTAGCTGCATTATGCTGTGTCAGATCATAATCACCACGGTTAGCTATACCTTCCAATTCTGACCATCCTATAGGGAAGAGATACTCGATATCATCGCAACTCTTAGCATAGTGCGCCAGTTCATCTTTGCTGTGCGGGCGCAGACGCAAGTTCTTTGCCTTTATACCCAGTTTAAGATACCAGGAAAAACGTTCCTTGGTCCAATAATCAAACCATTGCTCATCTGTACCTGGCTTAACAAAGAATTCCATCTCCATTTGTTCAAACTCCCGAGTTCTGAAGATGAAGTTGCCCGGCGTAATTTCATTGCGAAAGGATCTCCCTATCTGAGCGATACCCAGAGGAAGTTTTTTACGGGAAGTGGTAATGACATTATCAAAATTAACAAACATGCCTTGAGCAGTCTCAGGGCGCAGATAGACAATACTGGCTTCTTCTTCAAGTGCCCCCATAAATGTTTTAAACATCAGGTTAAACATGCGCGGCGGAGTTAATTCTCCTCCACAGGAGGGACACCTCCTGCCATTTCCATCTTCAGACATTGTCCCTTCTTTATCCAGATCCTCAACGCGCCACCTTAAATGACAGGACTTGCACTCAACCAGCGGATCAGCAAAGCCTCCAACGTGTCCGCTGGCTTGCCATACGCGTGGATGCATCATTATGCTGGATTCGATACCAACGACATCGCTGCGCTCCTGGACCATGGCCTTCCACCACATATCCCTGATGTTGCGCTTGAGTTCTACTCCCATAGGACCATAATCCCAGCAACTACCCAAACCACCATATATCTCGCTGCTGGGGAAAACGAAACCCCTCCGTTTACACAATGAAACAATTTTTTCCATATCTACAGGCATCTCAGCGTCTCCTTTGTAACTTCAGGATTTCTAGCTTACCAGCTTTATCCGCCATGGTCAAAGGTAGATACAGAGCATATCTTGCTTAACCCTTGATAGTACGTCGTCCAATCAGGTCCACTGTTGAACCTATAGGTTGCTCATCCATTTCAATTGCCAAGGGAACCAATAGCCGAGCTATCATTCCCCACCAACCAATAGCGAGGGTTAACTCTACAATATCGCGTTCGCTGAGATACCGTTTCAGCATTATAAAGGTTGCCTCTCTTACCTCAACGTTCTCTGCAACTTCCTCAACATATTGCAACACGGCTCGCTCATCAGCAGTGAATCTGTCCGATTCCTTCCATGAAGATATCGCTGCCAGCTGTTCTCTGCTTACGCCTGCCTCCAACGCAACGGGCACATGTTGCAGCCACTCGTATTCACTGCGGCACAGCATGGCAATCCGCATAATCGCCAGCTCTCGCATCTTGGGCGAAAGTGCCGTCTTGCTGACAAGTGAATTGGCCAGTCTTATGAAGTCGCGCACTACATGAGGGCTATGTGCAACCACCCGATATAAATTCAGAACTGTAGCCCCGTTACCTTCAATCTTCTGAAAGATATCTTTAACCTCCTCCGAGGCATGATCTTCTCGCACCAAATTAACCCGCGACATATTCCACCTCCGAAATACATTCTCTATTTATCCCGCAATTCATTTGACCATTATGCGAATCAGAATATCACCGGGGACTCCCTCAATCCTCTGGCGCGCATTGCTCAGCCTCACTATGCTCCCCGTTTTCACCCCTGCAGGAATTTTTACCTCCAGACTCTTTCCCTTTCGCTTCAGGACTTTTTTCGTTCCCTTTGAGGCCTCTTCTCCAGTGATCGACAGCTCATAGCGAACATCCTGCCGGCGGGGCTGTTGTTTCTGAGCTTGTGTAAAGATATCTTCCAGGTTAATTTCCTGGCCAGGCCACGCCTCAAACCTTATACTACTAGGCCTTCCTCTTTTTCTGGAGGCAGATCTTTGCCCCCGAAACAGCTCACCGAATATATCGTTGAGAAAGTCAAACCCCAACCCCTCTCCACTGAAGTCTTTCATAGCATCCTGGAAAGTAGTTCTGGTATATGGACTGCCAAAGATATCCCCGACATTGCCCACCGTACCAAACCGATCATATTGCTTCCTTTTTTCAGGATCCCCCAGAACTCCATAGGCTTCGTTTATCTCTTTGAACTTCTCGGTAGCTTCCTTTTCCTTGCCAGCGTTGCGATCAGGGTGATATTGCATTGCCATCTTCCTGTAAGCCTTCTTGATCTCTTCATCAGAAGCATTTCGAGATACACCCAATATCTTATAGTAATCTTTAGCCATTCTTATTTCTCCTTCTCTATTTGCTGAAGCTCATAAAGTTTGCTGATGGCTTCTAGCGGTGACATGGAATCGATATCAAGCCCGGCGATCTCACTAGCCAATCGGGAAGACGGCGAAAAAAGAGGAATCTGCTGCTGATATGAGGTTTTACGCCGCGATGCCCCATCCCTTCTAACAGGTATACTCTCAAGCCCTGCCAGAATTTCTTGAGCACGAACGATAGCTGCCTTGGGCAGACCAGCAAGTTGAGCTACGTGTATACCATAGCTCTTATCAGCACCGCCAGGAACAATTTTATGCAAGAGCGTAATTTCATTTTCCTGCTCCGTCACTGCCACATTAAAGTTTCTTATGCGCGGCAATGCCTGCGCTATTTCCACCAGTTCATGGTAATGGGTAGCGAAGAGAGTCTTCGAACCCAACTTAGAGTAATTATGGATGAACTCGACCACTGCCCAAGCGATGGAAAGCCCATCATATGTACTCGTACCCCGGCCAATTTCATCCAGTATTATAAAAGACCGCGGCGTAGCATTGTTCAGAATGTTAGCCGTTTCTGTCATCTCTACCATAAATGTAGATTGGCCTGCAGCGAGGTCTTCTTGAGCCCCAATGCGAGTAAAAATGCGATCAACTATCCCTATTCTTGCTGCGTCAGCAGGAACAAAGCTGCCAACCTGTGCCAGCAAAATAATCAAAGCTGTCTGCCTCAAATATGTAGATTTTCCTGACATATTGGGCCCGGTTAATATGATGATCTGGCTATCTCTGTTGCATAAATAGGCATCGTTGGGAATGAAATTCTCACTCCCAAGGCTCTTTTCCACTATGGGATGGCGACCTCCCCTGATATCTATGACATCGCTCTCATTTAGCTCCGGTTTAACATAGTTACTGCTCACAGCCACTTCAGCAAAAGCACAAAATACGTCTACTTTCGCGATGGCTCTGGCAGTAACCAACATCTGCTCACTTCCGCTGCTTATCTGCTGGCAGACCTGACGGAAGATAGTAGTTTCCAGAGAGACTATTTTCTCTTGAGCACTGAGAATTAAAGACTCGCATTCCTTAAGCTCCGGAGTAAAGAACCTTTCGGCCTCCGCCAGAGTCTGCTTACGAATGTAGTTAGAAGGCACATGGTCAAGATGAGCCCGAGACACTTCGATGTAATAACCAAAAACTCTATTGAACCCTACCTTGAGTGACTTGATCCCCGTGCGCTGCTTTTCCTCCTGCTGCAGTGAAGCAAGATATTGCCTGGCTTCTCGAGACTTGAAATGTAGCTCGTCCAGCTCAGGAGAAAAACCTTCTCTTATTATGCCACCCTGTTCAAAGTCACCAGGCTCATCTGAAATAGCACTGGTGATGAGGTCCACCACATCGGGGCATGGTTTCATTTCCTCTTTTACCCGCTCCAGGCAGATATCGCTCTTGAGCATCTCATTAATTTCAGGAATCCTCTCCAAACTATCACGAAGCGTTAGAAGTTCCCTGGGAATAACCTTACCACTTCTGACACGATTGATAATTCTCTCTACATCAGCAATTTCCTTCAGAATCGATAAAATCTCTTGCCGCACGAGAGAATCGTGGTAAAACCAAGCGACTATGTCCTGCCGCTCCTTCAGTTCCACAATATCAAGCAAAGGATGCCCCAACCAATTCTTCATCAGCCTTCCTCCCATAGAGGTCTTGGTCAAATCCATAATAGCAAGAAGAGATTGTGGACTTTCTCCCCAGCGGCCACCACGAAAAACTTCCAGATTGCGGCACGTTTGCCCGTCGAGAACCATGAAAGATTCCGTAGAATAGGTGGTCAATCGCGTTAGCTGAGGCAGAGCTTCCTTCTGGGTCTCTCCAACATAGTGAATTAAAGCCCCTGCTGCGCTTATCGCCAGTGGCAAGTGAGCACAGCCATACCCCTCTAGCGTGGTTGCATGGAAGTGTTGCAACAGAGTATCCATGACAACCTCTCGACTGAACCAGTAATCATCGAGTTTGCTTACAGGAGCAGCAGTGATATCCTGGATCTCCTCGTTCAGGGACAGGAGGACTTCGCTCGGCTGGAGACGCTCTAATTCAGGTAAAACTCGATTGTAGGGCAGTTGCGTAGTAGCAAATTCGCTCGTCGTTATATCGAGGTAGGCTACCCCTGCCTCGTCTCCACTGGTAACCAAGCTCACCAGGTAATTATTGCTCTTACTCTCCAGCAGATTGGGTTCGACTACTGTGCCCGGTGTAATTACACGTATGACATCCCTCTCTACCAACCCTTTGCCTG
>CAZVCX010000095.1:0-4418 GCA_964626375.1 uncultured Dehalococcoidales bacterium
ATGGATAGAGAAGAAGATGATGAAAGCGTTGTTACAAAACTAGTCCATTTACTCAAAGAAGATAGAGCAGAGAAAGTTCAGGTAGAGGCAGCAATTGCACTGGGGCAATTTGCTCTACTGGCTGCAGTTAACAAGTTGTCGCCTCCTCGAGGTGAAGCAATATATTCTAACTTGCTGGCGGTCATTGAAGACATAAATGTCGCTGAAGATGTAAGGCGCCGATGTCTGGAAGCGATAGCTCCTCTGGATTCACCGCGGGTTAAACAAATTATTGAGCAAGCCTATCATAGTAATGACGGGGAAACTAAAGCCAGCGCCATATGTGCCATGGGGCGCAATTGTGATCCAGTGTGGCTATCCATCATGTCTGAGGAGCGATATAGCAAAGATCCCATAATTAGGCGCAAGGTAGCGGAAGCCTGTGGGGAATTGTGTAGGGAGGAAGCGATCCCTTTTCTGATCGACCTTGCCTGGGATGAAGAGCCAGAGGTTCGAGAAGTGAGCGTGCGTGCATTGGGGTTGATAGGTGGAGAGAGGGCAGAAGGAGCACTGAAGAATCTGGGAGATAGCCCTTATCAAGGTGTGTCCCAATTAGCGAGGGATACTCTGGAAGAGATGGAAAAATTCGCCGGGTTCTTTGATATCTGATAGGGGGTATGTTACTATCAACCCATATGTCAGCTTTAACTGATCTCTATCGTGAAATTGAAAATTGTCAGGGCTGTGGCTTGGCCAAGTCTCGGAATAGAGTGGTCCCCGGAGAAGGAGCGGAAGATGCCACCATTTTCTTCATTGGGGAAGCTCCTGGCTGGCACGAAGACCAGCAGGGCCGCCCATTTGTAGGCCCTGCTGGACAGTTCCTGACTCAGTTACTAACTCTGATAGGGCTGCGCCGGGAGCAGGTTTACATCGCCAATGTAATTAAGTGTCATCCCCCACAAAATCGTGATCCTCTGCCAATGGAAATAGAGGCTTGTTGTGGATGGCTCGATCGACAGCTAGAAATAATCCATCCCAGGATGGTAATCACTCTAGGGAGATATTCTCTATCCAGATATTTCCCTAACGAGAGCATAGGCAAAGCACATGGTAAGGCAAGGAAGGTGGGAAATGTTATCGTATTCCCCATGTATCATCCCGCAGCAGCTCTACATCAAGGGAGTTTACGCAATATAATTGAGGAAGATATGCGTAAAGTCCCCATGATACTGGCTCAAAAGGAAGAGATCCCCGAGGTTGCCCATGAACCCAGACAGCTAAATTTGCTTTAGATTGATTTGCATGGAAATGGAAAAGTTGAAAATTGTCCCCCTTGGAGGATTGGGTGAGATTGGTAAAAACATGATGATCCTGGAGTATGGCAGTGACATTATTGTTATCGATGCAGGGCTCATGTTCCCCAATGAGGAAATGCCAGGCGTAGATTTCATTATCCCCGATATTAGCTATCTCCTGCAGAAGAGACAAAAAGTCAGAGGAATAGTTATCACTCATGGCCATGAAGACCATATAGGTGCATTGCCCTACGTATTGGGCCAGCTTGACGTGCCCGTTTATGCTACCCGTTTCACGCATGAATTAATCACTTTGAAGCTTAAGAACCGGAGAGTGAAAACTGAGCCAGAATTGAGGATAGTCCCTTCAGATGGTCACATCTCTCTGGGAGCTTTTAACATAAGGTTTTTCTCCGTTTGCCATAGCATTCCCGATGCTGTAGGCCTGGTGATTGAAACGCCTCTTGGGATTATAGTACATAGCGGTGATTTCAAATTTGATCATACTCCTGTTATGGGTAAGGTTACTGATGTGGGGAGACTAGCTTTGGCGGGAAACAAAGGAGTATTGCTTCTTCTTTCTGATTCTACTTATGCTGAACTTCCCGGATATGGTATTTCAGAAGCAGTGGTTAGTGAAACACTGGATAATATTGTGGCTGGAGCTAAGGGCAGAGTAATCATCACGACGTTTGCTTCCCTGGTGTCACGCATTCAGCAAGTGATAGATGTTGCTGCCAAACATGATCGCCGCGTGGCTATTATAGGGAGGAGCATGAAGGAACTGGTCAAGGCAGCGATAGCTACAGACTATCTCCACATCCCCCCCGATGTCTTGGGCAACTTTGAGGATCTTAAAAGTCTCCCTAATAACCGTGTCGTTTTTTTAACCACAGGGAGTCAGGGTGAACCAACTTCAGCTCTGGTGCGCATAGCTAATAGAGATCGCCGCAGCCAGGTTCATATCATTCCGGGAGATACGGTGGTAATGTCGGCAACTCCCATACCTGGCAATGAAATGCTGGTTAATAGAACTATCGACGCGCTCTTTCATCAGGGGGCTAAGGTTATCTATGGAGAGACAGCACGCGTTCACGTTCATGGTCATGGTAGCCAGGAAGATTTGAAGCTCTTGCTTCAGTTGGTTAAGCCCAAATTCTTTATCCCCGTTCATGGAGAGTACCGACACCTGAGCTTGCATGCTATGCTAGCGCAGAGCGTAGGTATCCCCGAAGAAAACATCTTTGTTCTTGAGGATGGCGATATACTTGAGTTGCATAGTAATGGAGGAAAAGTTGTCGGCAAAGCTCCAGTGGGAGGAGAGATATGCGTCGATGGCTCTATAGTGAGTAGGATGGACGCAGGTGTTCTCCAGGAGCGCAAACTGATTTCGCAGGAAGGAGTTGTTGCCGTTTCTGCCGTTATCGATTCTGGAAATGGGCAATTGATGGGGAAACCACTCATTAAGATGAAGGGATTTATCGCTTCCCCTGAGAACCAGCACCTGGTTGAGCGAGGCCAGGATGTACTATTTGCTGCAATGAGTGACAACAAAAGAGTTCCTACTGAGGCGTATTTGCTCGATGCACAAGTAAAAGAGGTATTGTCTCGCTTTTTTTACCAAGAAATTCATCGCCGCCCTGCCATAATTCTCATTACTACCAAGGTATAGCTATTATGGCTAGAGATATAAGCCGCAAATCTTCTCCGCAGAAGAAGGAAAGTGCAGGGTCACTTTCTCGGAGGAGTAATCCTCTTAGCCTCCTGATGCGGCCGGCAATGCGCAATCTCATATTGATTGTTTGTCTTCTGGCGTTAATAGCTTATTTCTCCTACAAGTATCATGCGGATGTAATCGCCTGGGGCAACAATGTGCTCTCTTTGTTTGGACTTGGCTTGGTGATATTGATTGTTGCGTTGGGCCTGTTGATTTGGCTGATACGGCGAAGAAATTTTGCTCATGTAGTGCACCGATGGAACTGGATTCTTGGAAGTATCAGCCTCGTTTTAGCTTTGTGGGGGGCGCTTTCCTTTTTTGCCGCAAGTAAAGGCATTTTATACCGCGCCACTCTGGGAGGCAGTTTTGGGCAGAGCCTGATAGGCGCGGCGGATGTTATCGGCATCCTTCGGGTGGTGGGATTTGTGTTGCTGGGCATCGTCCTACTGATGCCGCGTAAAGTTTGGTATGCGTTATCACGATTGGGATTATTTTGCAGGAGAATCTTTAAGGGGGCCAAACCTACTTTGAGGAGAGAACCTACTCTGCCTTCACCTGTGGCCCTCTCTCAACGTGCAGCCTCTTCTTCTCCTGCTCCTACAGGTTCTTCTGAACGCGTCTTTGATTCAGGTGCAACAGGCGAGGGAGATAACCTCCCAGTTATTTCTCGGGTAGATGATTTGCTGACGAAGCGCGATTCTATTGTGACTTCTGGTGGATGGCAACTCCCTCCCATTGATATTTTGGACAAGGTGGCTGAGGTGGAAATGAGCAAAGATGACATCGCAAAGCGGGCGCAGATGATCGAGGATGCATTGGCCAGCTACGGTGTGGAGGCTAGAGTTGTACAGACGAACTCAGGGCCTACTGTGACGCAGTTTGGGATTGAACCAGGCTGGGATCGAAAGTACAGAGAGATAAAGGAGAGAGCTAAGGATGGCAGCATTCAGGTGCGTCAGGAAGAAGTATCGAGAACGAGAATAAGAGTAGATCGTATTACTTCTTTATCCAGCGACCTTGCTTTGGCTTTGGCTTCGCCCAGCATTAGAATTGAGGCTCCTGTTCCGGGGAAACCAGTGGTTGGTATCGAAGTTCCTAATACTATCTTTGGTTCGGTAGGGTTGCGTAGTGTTATAGAGAGCACAGCATTTCAGAAAATTAAAGCTAAGTCCAATTTGGCTATAGCGCTGGGGAAAGGTGCTGGTGGTGAGGCAGTAGCGGCAGACTTGGCTAAAATGCCCCATTTACTTATTGCTGGAGCTACGGGCAGCGGTAAAACAGTTTGCCTAGATTCCATCATTTGTAGCCTACTCCTGTATAATAGTCCCGATGATGTTCAATTCATCATGGTTGATCCCAAGAGAGTCGAGCTGGTTATTTTTGATAGCATACCCCATTTAATTGCTCCTGTTGTGGTAGACGCCGAT
>CAZVCX010000096.1:0-3328 GCA_964626375.1 uncultured Dehalococcoidales bacterium
GAAGCCTTTGGAGTAGAGATTCTCCGGCTATTTCCCCTGGAGATGCAAGGTGTTGTATGTTTATGATTGACAATTCATATTTGTAGTTGTTAACATAAAGTTCTCCCCCATGAATAGAAATCGTAAGCTGTCTGAACTGTCTGAATTATACCGCGAGAGTGTCCTGATTGAGTTGAGAGAGATCATTAGCGAGAGCCCTGAACATCTCCGTGGTGTTTTGCTTTATCACATGGGATGGCAGAATGAGAAAGGTGCTCCCTCTCATGAAAAGACTGGGAAGTTCCTCCGATCCAGTCTCTGCCTTCTTAGTTGCCGTGCGATAGGGGGTGATCCGACTCGCATATTACCAGCAGCGGCGACACTGGAGCTCATCCATAATTTCTCTCTGATTCACGATGATATTCAGGATGCTAGTCCTGAGCGACATGGGCGACCCACGGTGTGGAAGATCTGGGGGCAATCGCAGGCCATAAATGCTGGAGATGTAATGTTTGCGTTGGCTATTCTATCTTCACTCAGGTTGAGGGAAAATGGCATAAGTGATGAAGCTGTTTTGTACTCTTTTCGCCTCTTGAGCGAGACATGTCTGGAACTTTGTGAGGGGCAATTTCTGGATATTGAATATGAAAGTAAGATGGGAGCTAGTATTGATAACTACCTTGAAATGATAAAGAAAAAGACAGCGGCTCTTATAGCAGCTTCCGTTTCTCTGGGGGCATACTTGGGGGGAGGAGATGGGGCGAGGGTTGTGCATCTTGCCCAATTTGGAGAAAAGCTGGGCATGGCCTACCAAATTCACGATGATATATTGGGTATATGGGGTTCTCAGGAAGAGATGGGAAAATCTGCGCGGGGAGATATCCAGCAGAGAAAAAAAACTCTACCGGTGCTTTATGGGCTTGAAAATAGCAAAGGTGGTGATAGATTAAAGCTCGAGAGTTTGTATTCACAAAGGAATATAGATGCTGGAGATGTATTGACGGTAATGGATATACTGGCTGATTCTGGAGCCAAAGATTATGCACATAATCTGGCAAGAGAATATTATGTGCAAGCTTTACAGCATCTATATGCCAGTGAAATTGATGATGAGTCTCAAGTTTCTTTGAAAGAAATCGTATGTTTTCTGATGGATAGGAACTACTGAGGAAGTAATTATTTTTTAGATGGTGTGTACGATCATAAGAAGAGGAATTTATTACTTTATGCCTTGATTTTGATATTCAAGGAGATACTTCTGAGGTTTGATGGCGCGTGTTCAGTTTTAATTGTTGCCTGTTATCCTGTTTGAGTACTGGTATGCTCCAGTAAGGCCAAGTGAGAACGACTGTATAATGAAACGCCTTATTGCAGTTGTTGGACCCACAGCTGTAGGGAAAAGCCGTCTAGCTCTCAGCCTGGCTGGGCATATTGGAGGTGAGATAATAAATGCCGATAGTCGGCAGGTGTATCGGTATATGGATATTGGCACGGGTAAGCCCTCTCATGTTGAGCGACAAAGATTCTCCCATCACCTCATTGATGTAGTAAATCCCGACGAAGATTTTAGTTTGGCTCTCTATTTGCGGATGGCATCTGATGCGATAGAATCTGTGCATCAAAGGGGAGGACTGCCGTTGCTCGTGGGAGGTAGCGGGCTCTATGTTTGGTCTCTCTTGGAGGGGTGGAAGATCCCTTCAGTGGCTCCAAATGATGAGTTGCGGCGGGAAATGGAAGAAAGGGCGGAAAAAGAAGGGATTATGGTGCTTTACCG
Source organism: uncultured Dehalococcoidales bacterium (assembly GCA_964626375.1). Classification (GTDB taxonomy): domain Bacteria; phylum Chloroflexota; class Dehalococcoidia; order GIF9; family AB-539-J10; genus M55B177. Next base: position 1,754 of record CAZVCX010000096.1, read on the forward strand.
CGAATTACAGGCTATTAATCCTATGGTTGCGAGTAAGATTCATCCTCATAACGTGCGCCGCGTTATAAGATCTCTGGAAATATATCGCGAGAAAGGGGAGTTTGCCTTGCCTCTGCGGGATAAAAAGCCGCCGGAGTTTTCTGTGCTCGTTATTGGTCTAACCATGGACAGGAGTGAACTTTATGGAGAGATTGACCGGCGCGTTGATAAAATGGTACAAATGGGGCTGGTCTCAGAAGTAGAAGGGCTTTTGCAGAAGGGATATGATCTTTCTCTTCCTGCTATGTCGGGTATAGGATATAGACAAATAGGGCTATTTATTCGTGGTGAGATAAGTTTACCCCTTGCAACTGACAGAATAAAATTTGAGACTCATCGCTTGGCTCGACATCAGTATACTTGGTTTCGCCTTGATGACCCGCGAATTCGCTGGTTGGGTGAAGTTAATCGTGAGGCTGAGGCAGTAAAGCTATTAAAAAACTTTTAACATGAAATTTTCTAAGTTGCAGGCTACAGGAAATGATTTTATCCTGTTGGATGCTCGTAGGATAGAAGAGGATTGGGCTGGCCTTGCACGGAAACTATGTCAGCGGCACTTTGGTATTGGAGCTGATGGCTTGATATTAGTACAGAACTCCAGCGTTGCCGATATCAAAATGCGTATTTTTAATTCCGATGGTTCTGAAGCTGAGGCCTGTGGCAATGGGCTGAGATGTACCGTTAGGTATGCTATTTCGGTGGGGATTTGTCAACCGAGAAGCATCTTGCCGAATGTTTTTGATTTAAGTGTAGAAACTATTGCTGGAATGAGGAGAGCAAGGGCTCACATCTTGAGAGAAGAAGTGAAGCATGTTGAAGTAGATATGGGAAGGCCTCAATTACGTCCTGAACAGATTCCTGTAAATGTTGAGGTAAATGCATCTCCAATATTGCAGTATTCCTTGGAGGTAGGAAGCAGCGAACTGCAATTGGCCGTCCTGTCCATGGGCAATCCACATGCAGTAGCTTTTATCTCGAGCCCAGTATCACAATTTGCTCTAACAGAGGTAGGGCCTAAAGTGGAAGAGCACCCCATATTCCCCAGGAGGGTTAATTTTGAAGTGGTAAGGGTACTAAGTGAAGATGAAGTGGAGGTAAGGGTTTGGGAACGGGGTGTGGGAGAGACATTGTCCTGTGGGAGTGGGGCCTGTGCTGTAGTTGTGGCAGCGAATTTGCTGGGTTATGTTGGTAGACGGGTGAATGTTAATCTGCCGGGAGGGCAGCTAACGGTTTCTTGGGATGGAGATGGTGAAGTATGGCTGGATGGCCTGGTAGAGGAAGTTTTCCATGGAGAATGGCATCAGGAAGGAGATAAATAATGAAGTTAGCGAAGCGCCTTGATAGATTGCCTCCATATCTCTTTGTTGGTATAAGCCAGAAGATTGCCGAGAAAAGATCTAGGGGAGAAGATGTCATCAGTTTTGGTATTGGTGATCCCGATTTACCGACGCCTTCACGCATTGTGGAAGGTCTGTGCCAAGCGGCGCGTGATCCTGCCAACCATCATTATCCAGAGAGTTCTGGCTTGCCACAACT
>CAZVCX010000097.1:0-2549 GCA_964626375.1 uncultured Dehalococcoidales bacterium
GAGGCGATCTTCATTTCCTCAACCACATTATAGAGACGGGGATAATCCTCTCTGCTTATCTTCTTTGCCTTTGCCATCCCCAGGAGAATGCTATCACCCTGAAAATAGCCCACCAAATTCAATATTGCCCAAACCAATAGGGCAATAATCAAACCGCCTATGCCATTGCCAAAGAAATAAAGGCCCGGGAAGTAGCCAATAGCGACCAGCAACAGGGCCAGAGCGATCACCAGCGCTACGGACTTTTTCTGGTTAGATCTTATCTGCTCCCACATGGCTGAAAGCTCTTTTTATCAGGTAAAGCTGACTCGAGGCGCTTCCTTCTCCGACGCCGTCGTAATTTCAAAGAAATCAGCGGCCTTGAAGCCAGTCATACCAGCTATCAAACTTGAAGGAAAAACCATCGTCTGATTGTTATATCTCAGCACGGAATCGTTATAGTACTGTCGGGAGAAACTTATCTTATTCTCTGTTGAGGTAAGCTCTTCCTGCAGAGCCAGGAAATTCTGGTTAGCTTTCAGATCGGGATAGCTTTCAGCTACAGCAATGAGCTTACCTAGAGCAGAACCCAACTCGCTCTCGGCCCGGGAACGAACACCCGCTCCAGAAGATGCTACCTGCTGAGCGATGTTGCGCGCCTGGGTCACCGCTTCCAGAGTCTCCCTCTCGTGTTTCATATATCCCTTAGCAGTTTCTACCAGATTTGGAATGAGATCATACCGCCTCTTGAGCTGGACATCTATCTGCGCCCAAGCATTTTTTACCTGGTTGCGCAACCTGACCAGCCCATTGTAGAGGACAACAAAGATGACAGCTAAAACCACTACGATACCACCAATTATATAGGCTGCTAACATTGAACACCTCCCTGGAAATTTACCACATAACCAATGACACTTTTCACATATTCCCGCATCCAGACTATTCCTGCGCGTGAAATACCTCACCGAGAAAACTGAAGACCTCCTGCCACTCCCCATATGCTTCTCCTGAACTCTTCACAACCTGCTTTAGCAACTGCGCCAACTCTCCTCCATCGAACCAGAGGCCGTCGCCTCTATCGCACACATCTATAATAATCTCTGGCTCCTTACATATAATAGTTTTCTTCATCCTATGGCCACAGATGGGACAATGGTGTCTCTTCTCCGAAGATGCTGCTTCAGGGAGCTTAATAATTTCCTCCAGGCAAAGGCCATTTCCTGGCACCTTCAGCAATTGCGTCATCAATGCCAACTCTCCCACATCAAACCAGACTCCACCACAATTGAGGCAATGGTCGAGCTCAATGTTCTTGTATTCAACAACTATCATATCGCTCTTGCAAACGGGACATATCATTGCAACTTATCCTCGTGGACAACTAGAGATAGTGTATGGTCTACAAGTAAGTAGTGTCAAATGAGCTCATTTCCGAGAGTCGCGAAAGGACATACCTTCCCCTGAACGAATTTGCTCTCATGAGAGACGAAACGCAGACAGCAGAATAAATAATATGAGGAGTTCACTTCCATGAGAGAAACACAGAAGGGGGAACGAGTTTACATAATAAATTAATGGCTCTTCTCTAAAAAGGAATATATCTCTGAAGTCAGAGGAACTAATGGCGTTCCCGGGCTTGAACGGGGCTCAACCGGCCGGGAGATACCATCTGCATGAGCACAGCACCGGCAACCATTGAACAGGTTAATATGATAAAGGTAACTGTATAGTCGCCAGTGTTATCGTGAAGAAATCCTGCAAGCCAGGGACCTATAGCACCACCCATAGCAAATCCCATGACAATGAATCCTTGTATGGACCCGAAATTTTTTCCATGGAACAGGTCTGCTACTACGGCATAGAAAAGAGGGCCCGTGGCACCAAAGCCCAGACCACCGCAAATAGCAAAAAGGAAGGGCATCCAGGATTGAGAAGCATCATCTATCAGAAACAGCAAGCTGGAAGCGGCTGCACCCAGAATACATGCAGGGATGAATATTTTCTCCCTTCCCAGATAATCCGATAGGGAGCTGCAAAAGGTCCCGGCAACGAAGGCAACGCCAAATAAGCTATACATAGTGGCAGCTGCCAGGGGAGTATAACCAGCATCTATAAAGAAGTAAACCTGATGTGCCACTGCTATTTGTTGTGCCACGCCAAGAAGAAGAAAGGCGTTCAGGAAAAGCAACCAGAACTGGCGGTTTCTCAGTGCACGCGCAAGCGTCCATCCCGTGCTGCTCCATATTTCCTTGCTACTCACCGCAGGATGCACTGAATTACCGAATTTACTTTTCTCCAAAAATGAGCGCGGTTTTTCCTGCACGCCATCCGCAAGCTCCACATCCCCACCAGGACTGCGCCTCATAAATACTGCACAGATAGGCGCGGTGACAACGACAACGGCAATTCCTATCATGATGTAAGCATTGCGCCAGCCAAAGTTAGAGATGAGGAATTGAGACAGGTAACCAAATACCATGCTGCCACCAAAAGCAGCTCCCAGGACTCCTAAGGCCAGACCACGCTTTCTCACAAACCAGTTGGCTACTATAGTGGTCATGGGATTC
>CAZVCX010000098.1:0-5295 GCA_964626375.1 uncultured Dehalococcoidales bacterium
AGTAAACCTCCGTTTCTTGCCCGCATTGAGGACACTCAAAATGTTCACCGCTGATATAGCCGTGCTCAGGACAAATAGAAAAAGTCGGAGTGATAGTGAAGTATGGCAGATGGAAATTCTCTACAATTCGCCTTACCAGAGCCTTGCAAACTAGGGGATCATCTATTCTCTCTCCGAGAAAGCAATGGAATACAGTGCCGCCTGTATACAGACTCTGGAGCCCATCCTGATGGTCCAGAGCATCAAACAGGTCGCCATCATATTTTACGGGCAGCTGGGTCGAGTTGGTATAGTAAGGTTCTTCCTCTCCGGCAACGATAATATTGGGAAAGTTTTCCTTATCGAGCCTCGCCAGCCGGTAGCAGGCACTCTCTCCGGGAGTAGCCTCCAGGTTGTAAAGCCCCTGCGTCTCCTCCTGGAATATGGCCAACTTTTCTCTCATAAAGGCAAGAACCTTCGTTGCCAGGGCTTCCCCTTCTACAGAGGTAATATCTTTGCCCAAGAAATTAAGGCAAGCTTCATTCATACCAATGAGACCGACGGTAGAAAAATGGTTTGCCCAATAGGAACGAATTCTTTCCTTTACCATGGAAAGGTAGAATTTTGCATAAGGATAGAGCCCCTCTTCCATAAACCGTTCCAGTGTCTTCCTCTTAATTTCCAAGCTATCTCTGGCAAGGATCATAAGAGAATCCAGCCGGGTAAAGAAATCTTCTTCGTTACTGGCAAGATAGCCAATCCGGGGCATATTGATGGTCACAACGCCTATACTGCCAGTAAGAGGGTTAGAGCCAAAGAGCCCACCACCACGCCTCCTGACCTCACCGATATCCAGCCTCAACCTGCAACACATGCTCCTCGTATCGCCAGGATCCATGCCAGAGTTAACGAAGTTGGCAAAATAGGGAATGCCGTACTTAGCCGTCATCTTCCAGAGCGCATCTTGCTTCACGCTTTGCCAGTCAAAATCCTTGCCGATGCTATATGTGGGAATGGGGAAGGTGAAAATGCGTCCTTTAGCATCGCCTTCCATCATGATCTCGCAAAAGGCACGGTTAAGCATATCCATCTCATCCTGAAATTCCGAATATGTAGCATCCATGCACTTCCCCCCGATTATAACTGCCTCATCCCTCAACGTGGGCGGAGGCAGAAGATCAAAGGAGAGATTAGTAAAAGGCGTTTGAAAACCAACTCTCGTGGGAATGTTGAGACCAAAGACAAACTCCTGCACCGCCTGTTTAATCTCATCATAATCAAGACCATCATACCTTATAAACGGCGCCAGGAGGGTATCAAAATTGGAGAGAGCCTGGGCACCAGCTGCTTCTCCCTGAAGAGTATAAAAGAAATTAACTATCTGCCCCAGCGCACTGCGCATATGTTTTGCAGGAGTGCTTTCCACCTTTCCAGCAACACCTTTAAACCCCTGAACCAGCAAATCCTTCAAATCCCATCCGCAGCAATAGGCGCCCAGAATTCCCAGGTCATGTATATGAAAATCTCCCTTAAGATGAGCTTCTTTTATCTCAGGAGAATATATGCTGTCCAGCCAGTAATGAGATGATATTCCAGAAGAGATGTAATTATTTAGCCCCTGAAGAGAGTAATCCATATTGCTGTTTTCCCTCACCGCCCAATCTTCCCTACCCACATAATCATCGACCATCATCTTTGCTCCAGACAGCAGTTTTCTTGCCTCTCTCAATTTAGCGTGCTGATCCCGGTATATAATGTAAGCCCTGGCGATCGAAGAATATCCTCTCTCTATCAGCGTCTCTTCAACCAGATCCTGTACTTCTTCAACAGTAGGAATCCTGCCATTACGGCACGTTATCTGCAAAATGGAAACCACCCTTTGGGATACCTCACCCGCACCAGATCTATCTCCACCTCCTACAGCCTTAGTCGCTTTAAAAACGGCTTCCATTATCTTGGTAGCATCAAAAGGAACGACGTTGCCCTCTCTCTTTCGAATATATTGAACCTTATGGTTATGGTCTATCACCATAAAATCCTCCTTCACATATTTCACTACAAAATCTAAAAACTAAGCCCGAAGAATACGGTTTGCTATACTGTTGAAAGATGAAATTTAAGTAAAGTTTAATATAATCTATTTTACTTGAATTATACCTCTTGCAACGCTTCCCTGTCAAGGCTTACAGGAACTATTATTGAAGAAAATGCACCGGCTTCCAGAAGAAACTCTTGAGAGTAAAAACAGCGAGACAGCAGAGAGTTTGCAATTACTCTGCTTATTATCAGCGACTATTCTTCAAATAACTCTTTGTATCTCTCTCCCACGCGCGTCCAGGTCCATCTTCGTTCAACGAGTCCACGCCCATTTCTGGCCAGACGGGAGCGTTCAGCCTCGTTGCCCAACAGGGCGACAATTTGCTTCTCCATCTCCTCTTCATCATCAATCAGGTAGCCAACATCTTCTCCCTGAAAGATAAACCTGTGGGAATAGATATTGCTAACTATGGGAACAGCTCCAGCAGCCATGGCCTCAACCAGAGGAATGCCAAAGCCCTCAAACATCGAGTTAGAGAGATAAATTGCCGACTTCTCCAACACAGCCATCTTTTCTTCTTCCATGAGATAACCATACATGACGATGTTGCGCGATAAATCCAGTTCTGCAATCTTGAGACGGACCTGTTCGTGCCGAGGCCCATCACCAACGATGTGCAGCATCACATCGGGTATCTTTTCTCTAACTCTGGATACGACTTCAAGAAGAGAGGATACTCTTTTCAGCTCAGTCAACCTGCCGACATAAACGAGGCTGAAGGGCTCTTTATTCTCGGAGAAACGGTAGCTTCCCACATCAACGCCATTGCCTACAACCACTATTTTCCCCGAACAAAATTCCTCTTTCACCAGAGTTTCTTTAACCCGAGGATTAATTACTGCGACCTTATCAAGCCTGGTTATACCGAGAGCCCATTTCTCCAGCGCTGCCATTCCAGAGAAGGCGCGCCTAGAGGAACCGTTTACAGTGGCAGTGTGATACAGATGGTGAATGACACCTACCTTACAGGCTCGAGCAGGAACGAACCGGAGGAAACACGCCGCCGAAACGCCGTTACCAATTAGAATATCGGGCTTGTCCTTTCTAACGTATCTCCAAACTTCGCGCAGAAAAGACAGATCGCCGCTATGCATCCACCTCACCCACCTCCCTTCTCCCAAACACACGACCTTAACTCCTCTGTATTTAGTCTCCAGCCTGTGCTTATTCCCCGCATAGTTGGGGCATAAAATCGTAATATCATAATTCGAAGTCAGATTTTCCAGCGAGAAAAGTGCATGCACCAACCCGCCTTCGGTGAAATAAAAACCTCCATTCTTCAGAATCGGGCCACCAGTGAGGTTTATAACGACTATTTTTTTCATATACTATCACCTCACGCAGGAGCCAGATTTACATCAAAGTATGCTTCTATTATCTGCACTTACCTCAAAACAATGCCGCAAGAGAGCCAATATACAGGTAGATATGCTACTCTAGCATCGGAGCAAAAATCAAGATATAATCATCGCAGATTAGAATGAGCATCATATGGCAGGTTCTCGGCGCCGTTACTGCGGGCAGCTTGCTCTGGCTGGGAGCCATTTTCTTCTTATCCCTGCTAGGTGAATTTGGCTTACCCGCAACCAGCCCAATTCTAGAAGGCATGCTGGTTTTTACTGGCTTTCAGATTGCCCAGGGGGGATATTTCATGGCCGCCATTCCTTTCCTGGCAATAGTCTGCACGGGCCGTATATGTGGTTCCACGTCAGCTTACCAGCTTTCATCCTCATGGGGAGATACCATCATAACTCGATTCGGCAAATATATTCGCATCACTCCGGAGAACATCATGCTGGCAAGACAAAAATTGGGGTCGCTCGCAGTGCCCAGTATAATCGCAGCACGCTTCACACCAGGGCTCTCTGTCCTCAGCTCCATAATTTGTGGAATTTCCCGAATAGGGCACAAGCACTTTTTCATCGGCACAATCGTGCACATAATGGTATGGGAAGCGATCTTTCTGGCCCTGGGCGCCCTGGGCGGTAAGGTATCGGCGAGATTTTTCAGCCCAGAGAGCTATCCCACTCTGCTTACCATCTGGATAATAGCCATGGTCACCCTGGGTATCGTTATAGGATATTTTGTTTTCCGACGAATCAAAAACGCTAGGTAGTTCGCCCAGAGCAGTTTTTATCTGGCTCCCGCTAATTATGCACGGAACACTCTAGATAGTGCCCTTCCTTAAATCTACTATATCGTAGTCCATGTTCTCCGCCTCCATTCTCTGCACCAGCGCAGCTGCGCTATCCATACTGCAAACAACCAGGAAAGGCAGGCCACAATAGGCAGCCTCTATGGCCGCTTCCTCAACGCCATAGAGATATTCTGGCTCCTTCTCTATCGATCTCAACGCCACTAAAGCCTCAAGCCCAATAACCCCCACCTTGATAGCCCTGTCCACCTCAACCTTCAACCTGTCTGTATCGGTGCTCCGCGACCCTCCTTCCACTATTCCAGGGACTTTTCCTATGGTAATCCGAGCTGTTGCCAGATCTATCACCCCTTCTATCGAAGAAACGCCAACATCCTCTCCCTGGAGAGCTTCAGATACAGCTATTCCCCGGGAACTACCACTTACCTTCACATTGGAAGCAAACAATAAACCGTCTTTCATATACAGGAATACTTCCTGCCCCGCTGACAGGTTAGCATCGGCTATCGCAGTCGATGTCGATATATCGCTTATCACCTTGTTAACGAAAGCAGAATAGCCCTGCAACTGACGGGACATTTTGAGAATCCAATCTACCCCTTCTCTAGTAACGCTATAACGGGACCTCCCCTGAGAAGTAAGCCAGCCATTTCCAATCAGGCCCCTGACGTACTCTGAAACCGCTTGAGAAGTTATGCCCAGCTTCTGTGCAACATGTTTCTGCTGCACATAGGGCTGATTTGCCGCTATTTCCAGGAGAATCTGGAACTTGGTAGCAAGATTTTTACTTCGCAGTATTTCAGTTATCACCTTCAGATAAATCCTCTTATTTTTTTCGTACTCAAGTCCACGTCTACCGAAGTAAAAGAAGGAGACGAAGGAAACCCAGGCATCGTGAGAAAACTTCCTGTTAAGGGGCAGATAAATCGAGCGCCGGCATAGAGTCCAATATCCTGAATAGGCAACTCCCACCCCGTGGGAGCTCCCAGCATCAGGGGGTCGTGAGACAAAGAGAATTGCGTCTTAGCCATGTTAAGGCACAGCTCATCGTAGCCAAGATCCA
>CAZVCX010000099.1:0-3255 GCA_964626375.1 uncultured Dehalococcoidales bacterium
AAGATATCTTGAGGAGCGCGTTGATAAATAATGAAGCGATAGATGCGAGTGCTGAAATAGCTTCTCAGGAAGCGCGTCCTATTTCTGATGTTCGCGGATCTGCTGAATATCGACGCGCAATGGTAAAGGTATTAACGCGAAATGCCATAAAACAAGCTGTGGCCCGCGCCTAGCAAAAGGGCGCCAATAGAGAAGTAGAAATGGGAGGCAAAGTGCAAGAGCTTAGCTACGTAGGAAAAGATGTGCCCAGGGTTGATGCTGTGGTGAAGGTGACAGGGAAAGCTATGTTTGGTTCTGATTTCACCATGGCAGGAATGTTACATGCCAAGGTATTGAGGAGTCCGCACAGGCACGCGAAAATTGTCAGCATTGATAAGAGCAAGGCAGAAGCTTTGCCCGGGGTGAGGATAGTCGTGACTCCGGAGGATATGCCTCAGATACCCATATCTCCCCTTCTGGGAGATCAATGCATATTGTCTAAAGATAATAAGGTTCGCTGTCTTGGTGAACCTGTAGTGGCTGTGGCGGCAGATAGCGTTGAGATTGCCGAACAGGCAGTGCAATTAATAGATGTAGTTTATGAGGAGTTGTCCGCTGTCGTTGATATTGAGGAGGCTTTCGAAAAGTCACCCCCCGTTGTGGTACACCCCGATCTCCCCAGTTATAAGCAGTTGACGGGTTTGCCCATTCGTCCGGATCCTGAGAGGCCCAATGTGTGTCAGACGTATAAAATTCACCAGGGGGATGTTGAGAGTGGCTTCAAACAGGCTGATCTGATAGTTGAAAACAGGTTTACTACGGCGAGGATACAGCACGTTCCCATGGAACCCCACATCGCTCTGGCATGGGTTGACTCCGATGGCGTTTTGACGGTGCGATCATCTACACAACTTTCATATCTGGTGAAGGACTGGCTTTGCAGGGCATTTAGTTTATCTCCTTCGGAGGTGCGGATGCTATCGCCATTTATTGGTGGTGGGTTTGGAGGTAAGGGGGGCATGAGAGCCGAGGCCGTTGCGACTTTGCTTTGTTTGAAGAGCGGTAGGCCAGTGCGGGTGAGCTATACGCGCGAGGATATGTTCATTTTTGGTGGACATCGCGTGCCATATGTCATGGATATAAAGGATGGCATTAAGAAGGACGGAACTCTGGTGGCCAGGGAGATGAGAGTGCTGCTGGATTTGGGAGCTTACTCTGATTTTGGTCCCCTGCTTGTCAGAAGAGCTGTTTATGGAGCTGTGGGGACTTACCGGATTCCAAATTTCAAGCTGGATTCTTATGGGATATATACCAATTCTCCCTTAACCGGTGCATTGAGGGGCTTCGGGTGTCCGGAGGTCCAGTGGCCAATAGAGCAGCAGATGGATGCCCTTGCAGACAAGCTAGGGATAGATCCTGTGGAGATAAGGGAAGTAAATATCTTGAAGGATGGAGACAGAGACGTTTCTGGCATGATTACGCGCAGCATGGGAGTGAAGGAATGCCTTGATAGAGCAGCTGATTGGATATCGTGGGGTAAAAAAGAGAAGGAGGCAGATGATCCTTGGAAGATAGCTCGTGGCATTGCCATTGGCAACAAATCTGTCTCCAGTGGACATCCTTCGGCGGTGACAGTGAAAGTGTGGCAGGATGGAGTGGTAGAAGTGCGGCACAGCGCAGCTCGACTGGGCCAGGGTATCAGCACTACTGTAGGCCAAATAGCCGCTGAGCAATTTAACATTCCCGTAGAACAGGTTCGGGTAACATGTGGAGATACATCATTTTGCCCATTCGATTTTGGTACGGTGGCCAGCCGGTCGATGGTGCATGTTGGCAATGCGCTGATCGCGGCATGTCGGGATGCGCAACAACAGCTGTTCAGTATAGCAGCTCCGAAGTTGGGAGTTGAACCCGCTGAGATGGGAATAGGTGCAGGAAAGATTTTCGTGAAAAGAATGCCGGAGAAATCAGTTAAGATTTCTGAGTTATTCACGCCTTTTGGATTGCCATTAGGCAGGGTAGAGATTGTTGGAGAAGGTTATTACTCAGCGCCGGCTGTGCCCGAAGATCCGGAGACGGGCCAGAGTGAGAGAGCCGTATTTGGTTATTCTCATGCGGCCAGTGGAGTTGAGGTGGCAGTTAACGTGGAGACGGGCGAGGTGAAGGTATTAAGACACGTGATGGCTTGCGATGTGGGCAAGGCTGTGAACCCCAAGATAGTTGAGGGGCAAATAGAAGGCGGTATAGGTATGGGTATAGGAACGAGCATTTATGAGGAGGTGGTGATGAATCAGGGCGCGGTAGTTAATGCGAGCTTGACTGATTACCACATTCCAACGTCACTTGATATGCCCAGATATGAGGACAGTAAAGCCATAATAGTTGAAGTAGCGGATCCTGAAGGGCCTTTCGGAGCCAAGGGAACGGGTGAGGTTCCTTTGGTAACAACGGCGCCGGCTGTGGCTAATGCGGTGTATAGAGCTACAGGTGTTCGCATAAAGGATCTGCCGCTCTCCAAGGAAAAGGTCCTGGCCGGCATCCAGGCATTGGGGAAAAACCTCCAGGTGTGAATTTAGCAGGGAGGAGGAGGTATGCCTATGGAATGAGTTGAAGCAGGGTTGTTGTGATCCCAGTTTTCCCTATTAACAATCAGAGGTGAAGTTAAGGAGGTATTAATGAAAAAATATGTGTTATTTTTGGTGACGGTGCTGGTGTTGTCTGTTCTGGTAGTTGCTGGTTGCACATCTACATCACCGAGTCCCAGTCCCAGCCCGAGTCCCAGCCCGAGTCCGAGCCCTACATCTACGCCGAGTGAGCCGGTAAGATTTGACTTCGTGACCTATGCGACTTCAGATGAAGCTACTGTTCAGCGGGCTATGATCATTGTGGATATGGTCAATGAAGAGTTTGAAGGAGAAGTTTTCTTTGATTGGATTGGTGGCCCGGAAATAGTTCCTCCCCTTGAGCTTCAAGGAGCAACGGCGCAGGGATTGATAGATGGTTGTCTTGTTCCTCCATCGTATTACCGGGGCGTGCTGCCACAAGCGGAAATTGCGGATTATACTGATTGCAGCTGGGATGAGTTGGTAGAAGTTGGCTATCTGGATGATCAGCGCGCGATTCATGAAACTGAAGGAATGTTCTATTGGGCTGATGCTTATCTGCCGAGTGAAGGAGAAGGCCGTACGTACTTCTACCTTTTTACCAATGTTAATGCATCCACACCCGATGAATTGGAAGGCGCCAGAATACGAGTGTTCCCGGCGATAAGTCCCT
>CAZVCX010000100.1:0-2942 GCA_964626375.1 uncultured Dehalococcoidales bacterium
AGGGAGAAAAGAGTGTGATCTCTTCCCATGCCCACGTTGTTGCCAGCCATTATGCGCGTTCCACGCTGCCTCATCAAGATATTCCCAGCGCGCACTTTCTCCCCTCCATATTTCTTCACTCCCAGGCGCTTTGACTGGCTATCGCGCCCGCCTCTTGCGCTTCCGCCTGCTTTCTTATGTGCCATATTTAATCTCCAGGCTTGATTATTCCATTTATGAGCAGTCTGGTATGTATCTGACGGTGCCCCTGCTTCTTGTGATATCGTATCTTGGATTTATATTTGAATACCGTTACCTTGTCTCCTTTGACTTCCCCTAGGGAAGTAGCCGTAATTTTAGCACCCTTAATATTTGGATTACCCACGAGAATATCACCCTCGCCTCCAATGAACAGCACATTCTCCAGCTCCACCGATTCACCCTCAGGTTTATCGAGGCGCTCAACTTCTATCGTCTGTTTTGGAGTAACCTTGTACTGCTTGCCACCTTGCTCAATTATGGCGTAAATTTTAACACCTCCGCTCTGGATGGCTTCCCCTTTATTAGGCAACTTAACTCCCTGCTTCTGGAGGGGAAACTCCCGAACTTAGCTATCCCTTATAGTGCGTTCGGGCAGAACAACTAAAGCAGTGTAGATTCTAGCAGCCCCAATTGCGAGTGTCAAATAAATCCTTTCTGCTGGTTCTTGATCCATTTTAAGGCAGTCTCCATCGCAGCCATATTCAGGCGCAGCTTATGTCCGGCTCCAGGAATTATGGCCAGATCCTTTGGTTGCCTGGCTTTCTGGTATAGCCTGCGCGCGTGCTCCAGTGGGACTACTTCGTCGGCATCACCGTGGATTAGAAGTAGCTGGCGAGGTGAAAGTTTATCTATCCATTTGATTGGAGAGATCGTCTCAAATCCTTCTAGCCATTTCTTTGCCGAGTGGGGGAAATCTTTATCCTTGATGGCTCCAATTTCGTGAAAGTGCCGAATAGTAGATTGCAGGTTTTCTTTGTTGGCCAGGATGCTAAATTCGGCAGGGCAGGCACAGGCTGTTAATGAAGTTACACGAGGATCTTGGGAGGCTACATAGACGCTTACTGCTGCTCCTCCACTAAAGCCCAGAAGATGGATATGGCTCTTGTCTACTTCGTCAAGACCAAAAAGAAAATCTAAGATAATCTGTAGGTCGTAGCTCCATCCTAGCAGGTCAAAGTTGCCCTGACTTTTGCCGGTACCGCGGAAGTTGAATATCAGTGTAGTGAAATCTTCCAGACAGAATCTCTTTGCCAGATAAGCATATCCTTTACTATCGGGGCTGTACGGCGTGGCCGGGATGCCATGGCAGATGCATATAGAGGGGTGAGGTCCGCTTTTTTCTGGAGTGTATATTTCTCCGACGAGTTCGATCTCTCCGCTTCGCAGGTGAAAAGTTCTTGATTTTGCCATCTTATATACTTCTCTCTTGGCTTGGCATAGCTTTTCCATGCCCTGTAGAGGAAATATCCCCCTCTTGATAACTTGCTAATAGTTTAGCAGGGCAATCGAGGCAGCGCGATACGGATCAAGTATACTATACTTAGCTCGGAAAGGCCTTACAGGGTAGAAATTTGCTCCCTGTAATAGCAGCGATCATTTTATTGTCTCGTGCGCGTTGACGATGTTGATTAAAAAATGACGAAAAAGGGAATGTCTGTGAGCAGTATGTTTTCCAGTATTGCCTTTCGTTATGATTTTCTCAACGCATTGCTCAGTTTCGGTAGAGATAGATACTGGAGGCAGTTCACTGCCTCCAGTATCACAGGTGAATTTGAAGGCGCTTTTCTTGATGTCGCTACGGGCACCGGTGATCTTGCAGTGGAAGTAGCACGCAGAGCTGGTGAGAAGAGTAGTATCATCGGAATAGATTTTTGCCAGAATATGCTGGATAGGGCACGTGATAAGATGATAAAGGCAATGCCTGGCAAGGTGGAGCTTATCTGCGCTCAAGCTGAGCTTCTCCCCTTCTGCGATAATATCTTTGAGGGTATTACCATCGGCTTTGGCTTGAGGAATATGCCCGATATCGAAAGAGCGCTTAAGGAAATAGTACGAGTGCTGAAGGTTGGGAGAAGGTTGATTTGCCTTGAATTTAGTCTCCCCGAGAACAAAATATTTGGCAGGATTTATTCTATCTATCTCTTGCGGATTCTCCCTGTTCTGGGAGGAATCATCTCGGGGAACAAAGAGGCGTATGCTTATCTGCCGCGGTCGATATCAGAATTTCCCTCCTCCAGCAGGTTGAAGGAGCTTATGGAGAGAACTGGCCTGAGAGAGGTTGAAGCGCACCCACTGACTTTTGGGGTGGTAACAGTTCATATTGCCACTAAACAAAAATAAACGGTTGTGCTCCAGGGGAGGACTTATAGTTAAATAATGAGCTTGAGGGACTGGTGGTCTCTCTTTTGGCGCAGAGCTCTTTTTGGGGCTAAAATGGAGGAGTTCACAGTGAAACTAAAGATATGGTTCTTGGAGACCAGGCCACAGTTTTTGGTGCTTTCCATCGTGCTGTCATTTTTGGGTACTTCTGCTGCCTGGTATGATGGTTCATTTCACCTGGGCAAAGCTCTTCTGGCTTTTCTGGGTTTACTCCTCTGTCATATCAGTGTGAATTCTCTGAATGACTACTTTGACTATAAAAGTGGCATAGACCTGGAAACGAAAAGGACTCCTTTTAGCGGAGGCAGTGGTATCTTGCCACCGGGTCTGCTTGAGCCGGGCCATGTTTTCTGGTTCGGCGTGGTTTCTCTTTTGCTCGCTGTGCCAATAGGCGTTTACTTCGTTATTACAGTGGGGTGGGCATTGCTGCCTTTGCTCTTGGTAGGTGCATTGTGCGTTGTTTTTTATACTCCCTTTTTTACCAGAATGGGATGGCCCGAGTGGGCTCCAGGTGTGGGTCTGGGGACTTTGCCCGTCTTAGG
>CAZVCX010000101.1:0-2722 GCA_964626375.1 uncultured Dehalococcoidales bacterium
AATAAAGGCCCCAGCCTGGATTGGCGTAATCCAGAACTTGGATATGTTAAGACAGCTCATGCCAAGGCTAAAATCAGACAGTGGTTTAAGAAGCAAGAACGGGGGCAATGTGTGGCGAATGGTAGACAGATTTGGGATAAGGAACTCAGACATCAGGGGATTAGCTTACCCAGTCTCGACAAAGCGGTATCTCTTTTCGGATATGCCAGTCAAGATGATTTTTTGGCAGCTTTAGGTAGTGGCAATCTCAAAGTTTCTCAAGTAGCACTGAAGTTGAGCTCAGGGCTTGAACCATCTGATGAAGAGATGGTCAAGACTGTTTCTCCCACCAAGGTTAGTCCTATAGGAGTAAAAGTTATGGGAGTAGGGGGCTTGCTCACCCGGCTGGCAAATTGTTGTCATCCTTTGCCTGGGGACGAAATAATAGGCTATATTACGCAGGGGAGGGGCATTACAGTACATCGTAAGGATTGCCCAAATATCATAAACGAAGAGGAAAAAGAAAGGCTAATCGCTGTGGAGTGGGGTGAGGTGGAACAGGTTTATCCTGTAACACTTCAAATTGAGGCCTGGAACAGAGTTGGCCTTGTAAGGGACATCAGTGCTATCATAGCAGGAGAAGGGGTGAACCTCACTGATGTAAAGGTGGCTCATGATCGTGAAGATAACATGACTGTGGAATACTTCACCATCGAGGTGAAAAACGCAGCACAGTTAGCTAGAATAGTAGCTAAGGCCTATTCTGTATGGAACGTAATTAGCGTTACGAAGAAAGGAGAAATCGATGTCAATAGGGAAAACAACTAACAAGGCTGCTCGTGTGGCGGAGAGGAAGAGACTGTATAATCGCTCCATTAAGAGAAAGGTAAAGAGGGCTATAGCTGTGGTAGAAGATAGGGTTGCTGCGGGAGATAGCGCAGCTCTAGAAGAAAGCAAGAAGGTGGTAAGCGCTGTGGATAGAGCTGGTAGCAAGGGTGTTTTTCATCGCAATAAGATCGCTAGAATTAAGTCTCGCATACAGAAGAAGGTCAATGCACTTGAGAGCAATGAAGTAGAAGAAGCTTAAGTAGCGAAAGGGGATAGTCGCTATGTTTCCCCTTAAGTTATTGAAGTGTTTTTATTTAACAAAATTATGAGGAATAGAAGCGTTGTTTGTTGTACCGTTGAGAAGGGAAGTCGCCTCGTTAATTAACTTGACTTAAAGAAGCTAAGGAACGTACGTTAATAAAGTATCCGATGAGAATTAACATGGAGATGTTATCGCAGTTCCAGGCGATAGGTACTGCCCTATTTACTCAGAGATTGATCAGTTCAGGTGGAGGGAACCTCAGCGTTAGGTCTGGGGAGCAGCTAATTATTACTCGGAGGGGGAGTATGCTGGGATCTCTTAACGCTGCTGATCTGGTGGAAACTCACATTGATAGAAATGACCAGTCCACTCCGCTAGCTTCAACGGAGCTGGCGGTACATCGTGCTATCTATCGAGCGACCTCCGCGCAGGCGGTGGTACATGCACATCCTTCTTGCGCTATTGCTCTATCTTTCACGAGAAGTATGCTGGTACCCCGTGATGTTGAAGGGAAAACGGTCTTGCACGAGGTGCCGGTTCTGGGAGAGGCCGAAGAGATAAAACCGGGAGATTTTGCCGAGGAGATAGCAGATGCCCTGAGGCACTACAAGCTGGTGTTTGTGCGCGGTCATGGGAGCTTTGCCGCAGGGCAGCTGTTAGAAGAGGCCTATTCCTATACTTCTTGTCTGGAACATAGCTGCTATCTTTACTATTTGCTCCGGGTAATGGGAGAAGAGAAGTAGCTACTTACTGGATGTGAAGAGCATAACAGGTCTATGGCAGGAAAGTGTACCAGCTAGAATAGTGAGGGTTTCTCCCTAGCTCGATCTCGATCAGACTCCTTTGTAGTGTAGAGGTAATGGGCCCAATTTTGCCCGTACCTATGGAGCGATGGTCGATTTCCACGATGGGCGCTATGCGAGCACCTGTTCCGGTTAGAAAGCATTCTTCAGCTAGATAAAGTTCGCTACGATCCAATCGTCTTTCTATGGAAGCCAAGCCCATCTCATTTTTTGCCACTGTCATCACTGAATCTCTGGTTATACCCATGAGGACATTGTCGGGAGAAGCGGGAGTGATGAGTTTTCCTTTGCTAACTATAAAGATGTTTTCGGCGCTGCCTTCGGCCACGTGCCCATCTTGACTTAGCAGGATGGCCTCGTCGCAACCATTTTCGTGTGCTTCAGTTTTGGCCAGTGCGCTGTTGACATAGGCCCCGCTGATTTTCCCCCTTGCGGGAATCATGGTATCGTCAATGCGACGCCATGATGAAGTACAGCATCGAATAGTTGAATTGCCCAGATATGAGGGGAGAGTGGTGACGATAATGAGAAGGGCATCTTCGAGATCGTGCAGACGAACGCCTATGGTTTCAGAGCTTTTGTAGGCCAGGGGGCGGATATAGACATCTTCTCTATAGTTACTTTTGGCTAGAAGTTCTAGAGTCAACTGGCACATTTCTTCTGCTGAGTAGGGGAGGTTGATTTTGAGAAGCCGGCAGCCATCGAGTAGCCTTCTATAATGATCTGAAAGCCTGAAGAGACAAAATCTTTCCTTTTCACTATCCCAGTTGCCTCGAATGCCTTCGAAACAGGCTGTTCCGTAGTGAAGAGCATGGGTTAATATTCCAATTTTTTCTTCATTCAAAAGCAT
>CAZVCX010000102.1:0-3791 GCA_964626375.1 uncultured Dehalococcoidales bacterium
CTCTGGATGGATCCGATGTTGGTGAGTTAATGTTGCCCTACGTCGAGGAATTGAGTGACAGGCTCGGTTTAGAAGCGATAATGCTCCACGTTTGTCCTCCGCAGCTGAGCTCCTTTTCTCACAAGCACGATATTTACATTGAGCAGGTCGCTCAGGCTGTTAAGACCAGGATGAAAGGCCGCGGTCTGGTCCGCCCCATGCTGGTAGCCGGAAACCCGAACAAGGAGATCGTTAATTGTGCCAGCCATGAGAGCATCGATATCATCGCCATGATGTCCAGGGGGCAGACGGGAATGAAGCGAAAAGTAATCGGCAGCACAGCGGATAAAGTCATACGCGAAACAAACAAGCCTGTGCTACTGATAAAGCCGGAGTCTCCACCAGCAGTGCGCGAAAAAGGCATTCTTAGCAAGATACTGGTTCCTCTCGATGGCTCCAATATCAGTGAAGTGGCGCTATCCTGCGTACAGGAGCTCGGCAGCAGCACGAGCGATGGAAAGAAACTACAGGTCACCTTGCTTCGGATTATACCATCAGATCACTATGTCGTAGAGGGAGAGGCCGTGGTGCCACGAGTCCCTTATAGAGAAGAGGAAATTGAACAGCTGAAGATAAAAGCAAAGAGTTATCTCGAAGAAGCGGGAAAAGGCCTCAGCGATAACGGCGTCGAGATGAAATACGCAGTGGGCGTTGGCAAAGCGGAAGAAGAAATCATCAGCTTTGCTGATAGCCACGATATCAACCTCATCGCAATATCAACCCATGGATACTCGGGATTCAACCGTTTGTTTCTGGGGAGCGTGGCCGAGCGAGTAATGCACGAAACAACGACTCCCTTACTTCTGGTGAAACCTGAGTGAGAGAGTATCTCCTGCATTAAAGGCTAAAGGTGCAGGGTGAGTTTCTTCTCCTCGAAGGAGATATTCTCGACGGTTAACCCCAGCTTGCGTCCCAGCGTCAGCATCTTTACATTATCGCTTAACACATTAGCAAAGATGGATTTCAATCCCCTCTCTCGAGCTATGCCAATTAAAACGTCTACCAGTTTCTCTCCCAATCCATTGCTCTGAAAATCCTCGGCAACCAGTACAGCAAATTCCCCTGATTCTCCTTCAAGATCGATCAACATCCTGCCGACACCTACGCTCCTTCTCATGCCATCTGCAATATACTCCGCCATAATGGCGATTTCCCTGTCATAGTCAATGTTACAGAATCTGGCAAGCATATCATGAGGTATATTTCTGAGCACATAGAAAAACCTGAACTTGAGAGTCTCATCCGATAGATTGGCCAGCAGGTCTCTCTCCAGCGCTTCATCTTCCGGACGTATAGGACGCAACAAGACCGTCCTCCCACCACGGCATGCCCAGAGACGCCCATACCTGGAGGGATACGGAGATATTACCAGATGAGAATATTCCTGTGCGCCACTTCGAACTGCTTCGCCATCCAGAGTTATTCTCACATTCAAGGCCATAGAGACATCTCCTACCAATACCAGCGGACTCACTTCTATTTCCGCGACCTCCGGAAAATCAACGATGATATTGGAAAACTTGATCAGTGCTTCCTCCAGAGACCTCATGCTGGACAGAGACAACAATGGTTTTCCCCCATCATCTGACTGACGCCTCAGGGACTGATCTATGATTTGCCTTGCCAGTACCTGATTTAGAGGAGGCAATCCCACACCCATATCTCCATCCGCTGATGCCCTGCCATCGTCAGAAATGAAAGTTATTATCGGCCCGACAACTGGTTTCTTGCTGCCCCTTAGAACAAAAGATCCATCATAGTCTACAACCACCTTTTGTACCATTATTCCCTCGATACGATTAGCGGGCACAACTTTCCTGGCATTTCTCATCAGATCCACATAGGAATTTCGCACTTCAGCCCCCGAAAAAACGGTCATCGAATTCTCTTCTTCTATTTCTTCACCGGATTTCCCTTCAGATGGCAGCAGAGATACATAAATTTTCACTGGATATCCCTGCCTTGAAGCTATCTCGACGGCATCTTCCGCGCGCCTGGCCAGATACGGGATGGTGGTAGCAATACCATACGCTTCCGTAAACCTCTTAGACTCTTCCTCATTCAAAATCGACCTGCCCTCTCGCACCGCTCTACCAACCAGCACTTTTAGATGATTCTTTGAAGGCCGCAGGTTAAAAGGCAGTTCTTCTG
The DNA here is from genome assembly GCA_964626375.1 of uncultured Dehalococcoidales bacterium. Classification (GTDB taxonomy): domain Bacteria; phylum Chloroflexota; class Dehalococcoidia; order GIF9; family AB-539-J10; genus M55B177. The sequence continues at coordinate 2,191 of CAZVCX010000102.1, forward strand.
GAGTTTCATAGAGCGTTTTCAGGTTGCGCACATACTGATACATGTATACATACGTCATGATCGCTTCCTCAGTGGTCTCATACGCAGGCAACCTGTATTCAGAGAGCAACTGCCTGACAGAGGAGAACTCTCCGCATCCTTCGAGCGCGAATAGAATGGGCTTGCTGCTCCTTCTGACATATTCACCTACAGCTTTTGCTATCTCCATAACTGTTTCTTCTTCCTGACATGCACAAGCCAGAATAATGCCATCGATATCGCCATCGCCAGCTACTGCATCAAGACATGCGACATATTGTCGTGCATCTGCATCTTCGAAAATATCCAGAGGATTGGATGGATCTTTCTCCAAATGCATCTGATCTCTCAATTTAGCTCGAGTTTCCTCTCCAAACGAGGGGAGACTACCGCCTCTCTTGATAACAGCATGTTCGCTCCTTTCCAAAGAAGCGCTGTCATTGGAAATAATTGCCAGGTTGAGTCCCTCCGGGGGGCGAAAGGAGTTCAGAACTTCCGCACAATTAAAGAGATCTTTAGCATTTTCGACCCTTACGATACCCGCTCTATAAAAAAGAGCATCGTAATATGCTCCATCTTGAGGAGAAACATCCATGGAATCATCCAACAGCACTATTATCGGCTTAGATCGAGCAAATCTCCTTGCCGCGCTGATGAACTTCCGAACATTGACCAGGGAATCTATTTGCATGATAATGCTTCTCGTCTCGCGGTCTTCGCCGAAGAAGGTGATAAGGTCAGCCAGGTCCACATCCATTGTCGACCCCAGGGAAGCAAAAGCCCGAAGGGAAATATCAGCGCTGATGGCCCAATCGAGAATGACCAGCCCCTGCGGACCGTTCTGCGAAACGAAAGCTACCTGTCCACGTCCAGGCAAACTTCCGACCAGAGTAGCATTTATGCCCGTCAGTGGATTAGCAATGCCTGCTGATGAGGTGCCCACTATCCGCATGCCATAGCTTTTGGCTATATCCAATACCGGGGCCTCGCTAACCTTTCCTCCCACACCTGCTTTAACAAAGCCAGATGAGACTATAATAATGGCCTTAACACCTGCCTTACCACAATCTTCCACGATATCGGAAACATGCATTGCCGGTGTTGCGATGATGCACAGATCAGGCGGCTCGGGCATGGCGCAGACGTTCGCGTAACAAGGCAAGTCGAACGCTTTCTCACGATGGGGATTTACCGCGTATAACCTGGCCGAATTCTCTGCAGCCAGGATATTTTGCAAAATGTCGCTTCCAAGAGATCCTTTTCTGTCAGTGGCGCCCACAAAGGCAATACTTACCGGATTGAAAAAAGATTTCAGCTTTTCCATTTAATTGCTGTCAACACCCCTTCAATATTCACCACATAGAAAGAACAAAAAGATTCGATAATGGCGCCCAACTGCGAGCATATAAAAATGTGCTATAAGATACTATTGAAGATCCGGACAAGCAGTCCTCACATTTACCAATATAATTATAACACTATTCAAAAAGCTCCTATATTGAACGGGCAACACTGCGATCGCAATGCACACCAGGAAAACATGGCAGCGAGCCGTAGACTAGCATCACAAAACTCGACAAAAA
>CAZVCX010000103.1:0-3681 GCA_964626375.1 uncultured Dehalococcoidales bacterium
CAGAGTTATCATCGATGAATACCTTAGAGGTGTTGAAGTAAGCCTGCTGGCTTTTACTGATGGTAAAACGGTAGTGCCCATGATTCCCGCTTGTGATTATAAGAAAGTCGGCGATGGTGACGAGGGCCTCAATACTGGTGGCATGGGTAGCTATAGTCCTCCCGGTTTTTTCTCTCCCGATATGGTTCATGAGGCTGTTGATGCGATTCTGTTGCCAGCAGTGAAAGCTATGGCTGATGCCGGTATATGTTATAAAGGAGTGCTCTACGCTGGATTGATGGTCATCGATGGGCAGGTGGTAGTAATAGAGTTCAATGCTCGCTTTGGCGATCCGGAGACACAGGTAATCTTGCCCTTGCTGAAAACCGATCTGGTGGAAATACTTACAGCTGTGATACGCGGGAATCTCGATAAGGTGAAAATAGAATGGGATAAAGGTGCTTGCGTTGGGGTGGTTATGGCTTCGGGTGGTTATCCCGGGAGATATGAGACGGGCTTTCCTGTAAAGGGGTTGCAGGATGTGGGTAGAGATGCGCTGATCTTTCATGCGGGTACAAAGCGCGGGAAGGATGGCGAAATCCATACCAGTGGGGGGCGAGTGCTAACCGTAGTAAGCAGGGGAGAAAACTTGACTGAGGCGAGGGAGAAGGTTTACCGTAGTGCTCCTCTTATCTCTTTTGAGGGCCGTCATTATCGTAAGGATATTGCTTTGAGGGAGACACAATAAATGGTACGAGTAGGAATCGTTATTGGCAGCGAAACGGATAGAGCGATGATCGAGCCTGCTCTGACTGTGTTGCAGGATCTAGGAGTTGATTATGAGCTTTCCGTTATTTCAGGGCATAGAAATCCGGCTAGAGCGAGAGAGTATGGCATGCAGGCAGCGGATCGAGGTATAGAGGTGATAGTTGCTGCTGCTGGAGGAGCTGCACATCTACCTGGTATTCTAGCTAGTTGGACAACGTTGCCCGTTATTGGGGTTCCTTTGCCTGCTACCGATTTAAAAGGTTTGGATGCTTTGCTCTCGATAGTGCAAATGCCTGGTGGTGTACCGGTGGCCTGCGTTGGCATTGGTAGGAGCGGAGCTAAAAATGCTGCTCTACTTGCTGTTCAGATAGTGGGCGCGAAACATGAAGAGATACGGCTCACTTACTGTAAGTATAAATTAGAGATGGGAGAAGGGTTAGTATGATAGAGCGCTATTCTCATCCCCGCATGAAGAAGGTGTGGACGGAAGAGAACAAATTTGCCCTTTGGCTTGAGGTGGAAATAGCCGTTTGTGAGGCCTGGGCTGAGATCGGTGAAATTTCCGGTGAAGATATATCTAAAATAAGAAAAGCCAGCTTCAGTCCAGAGCGGATGGAGGAAATTTTCGAGGTAACTCATCATGATATGACAGCTTTTCTGGGGTCGGTTTCTCAAAGCCTTGGAGTAGAGTCCCGATACTTGCATCTTGGGCTCACCTCTTCCGATGTCATGGATACAGCTCAGGGATTGCAGTTGAAGGAAGCAGCAAAGATCCTGGAAGAAGATATAGCTATCGTCATCTCCGCATTGGAGGACAAGGCAATAGAACACAAATATACGATAATGGCGGGGCGAACGCATGGCGTTCATGCCGAGCCCATTACCCTTGGTTTGAAAATGGCTCTTTGGTTGGAGGAGATGAAACGCAATGCTTACAGGCTAGCTGCAGCGAAGGAAGTTATCTCCGTTGGAAAGATATCGGGCGCGGTGGGCACGCACGCTACCGTTTCCCATGAGGTTGAGAGGCTGGCTTGTGACAGGCTGGGTTTGATAGTGGTTCCGGTATCCAACCAGATAATTCAGCGTGACCGCTATGCACAATTTGTCACTACACTAGCCTTAATTGCCAGCTCTCTAGAAAAGTTTGCTACTGAAATCAGGGGACTACAGAGAACCGAGATCATGGAACTTGCAGAACCATTTGAATTGGGCCAGACGGGATCATCGGCGATGCCTCACAAGAGGAATCCTGAGCTCTGTGAGCGCATTTGTGGTCTGGCGAGGTTGGTGAGGGGGTACTCTTTGAGTTCCATGGAAAATGTACCTCTGTGGCATGAGCGTGATATTAGCCATTCCTCAGCGGAGCGCGTAATCTTACCTGATTCCTGTATTGCGTTGGATTACATGTTGTCCTTGTTTGCTTCGATAATGAAGGGGCTTAGGGTCTATCCTGAAAATATGAGGCGCAATCTTGAAATTACCCGGGGGCTGATCTTTTCTCAGAGGGTACTGCTTGCCTTAATAAATAAGGGTGTGGTACGGGAGGAGGCGTACAAGATGGTTCAGGATAATGCCATGCGGGTGTGGGAGGGGGAGGATGATTTCTTGAATTTGCTGAAATCTGATGAGCGCATTTCAAATCTTTTATCTCTGTCTGAATTGGAATCTCTGTTTGATTATAGCTATTATTTAAAAAACCTGGATCAAATCTTCGAGGTTCTGGGGCTGAATAAGCATTAGCGTCTTATGTGGCGATGGACATGATATTAAAGACTGAGTTAGCGCTGCCGCTGTTCTGCCGCGGAAAGGTAAGAGATATATATGATCTGGATGAAGAGCTCCTCATCGTATCTACTGATCGTATTTCTGCTTTCGATCTTCTGTTGCCCTGTGGCATTCCTGATAAAGGTAAGGTGCTTAATAGGATCTCGGCCTTCTGGTTTGAGAAAACGAGCCACTTGATGCCCAACCATCTCGTCCGCACAGTTGATAGCATGGCTGTGTTGGATGAAATACAGGCTCAGTTAGGTTTTTCTAATGAATTGCCGGAGTATTTGATAGATCGCTCGATGCTGGTAACCAAGGCTGAGCGAATTCCTGTGGAGTGCGTTGTCCGGGGTTATCTTGCCGGGTCAGCCTGGGAAGAATATAGTAAGATGGGCAGGATTGGCGATATGGATTTGCCTCCCGGGATGAAAGAAAATCAGGAGTTGCCCGAGCCCATATTTACGCCTACCACCAAGAGTGAAGTAGGGCATGACCAGCCTTTGATAGAACGCGATGTAATTGAACTTGGTATAGAGTCTTTATTGCGAGAGTTGAAAGAAAAGAGCCTGCTTATTTATAACTATGCCCGGAGTTATGCGCTGGATAGAGGAATAGTAATTGCAGATACTAAGTTGGAATTCGGTTTGACGGAAGGAAGATTGATTTTGGTGGATGAATTGTTGACGCCTGATTCCAGTCGGTTCTGGGATACCTATGAGTATAAGAAGGGGGTTGCCCTGCATAGTTTTGACAAGCAATTGGTGCGCGATTGGCTTATATCTTCCGGATGGAATAAAGAACCTCCGTCTCCTGTATTGCCTCAGCAGGTGATTGAAGAAACCGTGAGAAGATATCGCGAAGTCTATGATAGACTAACATCTGAATCTTTCAGGTGAGCAATGAAGGGGAGATTACATCATGTATCTGGCAAAAGTTTATGTGATTTTAAAACCTACTGTTAATGATCCTCAAGGTTCGACCATCAAAGGAGCTTTGCATAATCTGGGCTTCAGCGAGGTATCACAGGTTCGTGCAGGAAAGTATATTGAAATCAGTATAGACGAAGATAGCATGGAAAAATCACGAGAGAGAGTTGATCACATGTGCCGTGATTTACTGGCTAATCCCGTCATTGAAAGTTATTCTTTTGATCTGGAGGAAATATAG
>CAZVCX010000104.1:0-4757 GCA_964626375.1 uncultured Dehalococcoidales bacterium
GGGCAACGTAAGGCTGACTGATACCAATCTTGCGAGCAAGTTCCACCTGTGTCAGGTTAGCCTTTTTTCGCGACTCGATTAAAGTAGCGGCAAGAGCGCTTTTAGCTTTCTCTGCTCCGTATAACCTGGCATATTTGGGGTCTTTTAGTTTTTCTACAACTACTGCCTTGCAATTCATAGATGGTATTATAACCTGTGGTATTATATTTGTCAAATATGTAGACGAGTACAGGATATTGACAATATCGCTCTGGTGCCTTAACATAGATTATCTAGGATTGATAATTAATATTGGTAACTCAGCGCAGGGATGAGTGGCGCAGGAGAGAACGAAGGCTAAGCGAGGTAATAAGGGAAGATGTTTACAGGTATCAGAATTGCAGTGTTGAATTGTGCATATCAGGAGAGGTGTGGAGTAGCGGAGGTTTCGTCCCAGAGAGATAAGTGTAAATCCTTGAGTTTTTTCTGCCAGGAGTAAGAACACTTATCCTTCCTTAAGGTTGTACCCGAAGATCTGGGAAGCGGGTCTTTTATTTAAAAATAACTTACAGGAGGTGAGATATGGCAATAGAAAGGTGGAGACCATCGAGAGGATTGAGCCCCTGGAGCCCGTTTAGCGAGTTGGATGAGATAACGCGACCTTTTGAGGACATCTTTGGCCGTTCCGGTTGGCCCACAACATGGAGGCGAGCCCCTATAACAGAGCTTGGGTGGGTACCTAGTATAGAGGTGTTTGAAAAGGAGGACAAATTCGTAGTCAAAGCTGAGCTTCCTGGTATGAAGGAAGACGACATAGATATCTCTGTAGTGGGCGATACGCTGACTCTGAGAGGAGAGCGCAAGGCGGAGAGTGAAGTTAAGGAAGAAGACTACTATTGTTGTGAGCGTTCTTACGGTAGCTTTTCACGCTCCATAACAGTGCCTTCCAACGTGGATGCCAAGAAGATCGAAGCCAGCTATGAAGATGGTGTTCTGGAAGTTACTCTTCCCAAGGTTGCAGAGGTGAAGCCCAAGAAGATCACGGTTTCGGCCAAGAAGAAGGAGAAAACCAGCAATAAATAGCCTGATTATCTCATTGTCCCGCTTTCCCTTGTCTTCGGGTAAATTTGCGTGAAATAAAGTTTAACGTCGCTATTGGAGAATTGATCAATGAAAGGTGAACAGGATAAGACGCTGGAAGGGCTCAGGATGGCTATTCAGATGGAAGTTGAAGGCAAGGAATACTATTTGCAGGCCAGCCAGAACAGCAGCAATGATCTGGGCAGAAAGCTGCTGGCATCGCTCGCAGTAGAAGAGGATACACATCGGCAGAAATTTGAGGAGATATATAGCTCGATACAAAGAGAGAGGGGTTGGCCGGCAACTGATTTCTCTCCGGATGGAGGCAAAAGGCTCAGGACTATATTAGCTCTGGCGGAAGGGAAGAAAGAGCCCCCCGTCAGTGCTCCTGAAGTGGAACTGAATGACATAAAAACGGCCATAGATATGGAGACCAGGACTTATGATTTCTACCGTAGCCGGGATAAAGACGCCACATACGATGCCGAAAGGAAATTCTACCAGATGGTGGCTGCTGAAGAACAAGAACACCATCTGGTTCTGCTCGACTACTACAATTATCTCAAGGACCCGGCGGGCTGGTTTTCTGTGAAAGAGCATCACTCTCTGGATGGAGGTTAGTAAGTGGTTTAATACTTTGGGGAGGGTGACTTCTGGATATCGGGCATCTATCGTCATGAATATTAAGGAATGACCAATGGAACTCACCGCTGAAGTGCAGCGGACCATTGAATTAAGCGTGCAGGGTTTGGTGTAAAAAATCTATCGGAGGTGCAAGTGAACGTTAAAGCGCTATATAAATTAAGTTACGGTCTATACGTTGTATGTTCGGTAAAGGGCGAAAGGATCAACGGGCAAATTGCCAATACTGTCTTTCAGATAACGTCGGAACCCCAAACGATCGCTGTAAGCATAAACAAGATCAATCTAACGCATGAATTTATTAAGGAAAGCAAGGTTTTTACCGTCTCCGTCATTTCTCAGGATTCTCCTCTTTCTTTTATCGGCCACTTTGGCTTCAAGTCAGGTAGGGATATGAATAAGTTTGAAGGAATTGCTCATAAGAAGACAGGCGAAACGCAGGCTCCTGTGGTTACTGAACATGCGCTTGCTTATATGGAAGCCAGAGTGATCAATGAGGTAGATGTGGGAACGCATACCGTTTTCATAGGAGAGCTCGTGGAGGCGGATGTTCTTCGAGAGGGCGAGCCAATGACCTATGCACACTACCATCTGGTCAAGAGGGGCACCACTCCCAAAACGGCTCCCAGCTATATCGAGGAGAAGAAGGAGACATCACAAATGGCAAAGTATCAGTGCACCGTTTGCGGTTATGTTTATGATCCGGAGCTGGGTGATCCCGACAGCGGAATAAAACCGGGTACTCCCTTTGAAGAGATACCTGATGACTGGGTGTGCCCTGTATGTGGAGTTTCCAAGAGCGACTTTGAAAGGATGGCGTAGGATGAAGACGAGAGAAATAAAACCTGGGATATACTGGGTAGGAGCTGTTGATTGGGACCGTCGCTTATTCGATTCGCTAATACCTTTGCCCGATGGAACGAGCTATAACTCCTATCTCGTAAAGGGTAATGAGAAGACGGCGCTTATTGATACCGTGGATCCTGCAATGCAGGATGTCCTACTGAGCAATTTGAACCAGCCTGATTTTGGCCGCATTGATTACGTGATCGCCAATCACGCCGAGCAAGACCATTCCGGGGCCATTCCTATGGTTCTGGAGAAATATCCTGGGGCAAAGATAGTATGCACTCCAAAATGCAAGGATATGCTGATTGATCTGCTCATGGTACCGGAAGAGGCGTTCATAACGGTTAACGATAAAGAGACTCTTTCTCTGGGTGACAGGACGCTGGAGTTCATTCATGCTCCATGGGTTCACTGGCCGGAGACCATGCTGACCTATTTAAGGGAGGACAGGATACTCTTTCCCTGCGATTTCTTCGGTTCTCATCTGGCGACAACGGATATGTACGTCAGAGATGGGGGGCAGGTCTACGAAGCCGCCAAGAGATATTATGCGGAAATTATGATGCCATTCCGAAACAACGTGCAGAAGAATCTGGATAAAGTAAAGGGCTATAACATCGACATCATAGCTCCCAGCCATGGTCCAATGCACGATAAGCCGGATTTTATCCTGGAAGCCTATAACAGTTGGGCTTTCGATGAACCGAAGAACGTGGTGGTGCTGCCCTATATCTCGATGCATGGCAGCACAAGCAAGATGGTGGAACATTTTGTCGGCGCTCTAGCTGGTAGGGGAGTATCGGTACAGCAATTCAATCTTGTCGTAACTGATATCGGGAAACTTGCCATGTCACTGGTTGATGCAGCTACGGTAGTTCTGGGAACGCCCACAGTGCTTGTTGGCCCTCACCCTAAGGTAGCCTATGCTGCTCTCCTGGCGAATGCGCTAAGGCCGAATCTCAAATTTGTCTCCATCATTGGTTCCTATGGGTGGGGTAGTAAGGCAGTTGAGCAGCTCGCGGCGATGATCCCCAACCTTAAAGTGGAGGTGCTGGATCCAGTGCTAATCAAAGGTTTCCCTAGAGTAGCGGATTTTGAAGCGCTGGATAGGCTGGCATCCAGCATTGCCGAAAAGCACAGGGAAAATGGTTTTGCTTGAAAACAATGCTGGAACGAGGAGGGAGATGCTTATGTAAGTGTTAATTTTGGTGGAAGAATGCAAACCACTGAAAAATGAAGGAGGTTTAGTTAAAGATGGAAGAAGAGAGAGAACAAGTAATTAGTTTGCCCAGGCTGGGGGAACCAGCACCGGCATTTGAGGCGGTAACCACTCACGGCGTATTGAAATTGGAGGATTTCAAAGGAAGCTGGCTGATCCTTTTTTCCCACCCGGCAGATTTCACTCCGGTTTGTACAACCGAGTTCATGGCCTTTGCCGAAATTTATCCTGAGTTACAGAAGAGGGGAACGGAGCTTCTGGGTTTGAGTGTGGATAGCGTGTCCTCGCATATTGCCTGGGTGCGCAATGTGAAGGAGAAAACAGGAGTGGATATCCCGTTCCCCATAATCGCTGACCTCAATAAAGAAGTCTCTATGCTTTTTGGCATGATTCACCCAGGACAGAGTAAGACGGAAACCGTACGGACCGTATTCATAATTGACGATAAACAGATTATCCGTACGATACTTTATTATCCGCTGACTACGGGCAGGAATATGGATGAAATACTGCGCATTATAGATGCTCTGCAAACAACGGATAAGAATGGTGTGGCAACTCCGGCCAACTGGCGACCGGGCGATAAGGTAGTGGTGCCACCACCCAACACTCAGGAGGGGGCTGAAGAGAGGACCAAGCAGGGTTACGAGTGTGTGGATTGGTATCTTTGCACTAAGAAGTTATAGCCAGAGAGCAGGAGGAATAATATGGCTTGTGTTAGTCCTGATGGTAAACCTACTGAATCAGGCGCTAAGATGCTGCGCGCTCTTAAGTCTGGATTGGCGATGCCCGAAGAGATCGCTAAAGACGCTGGGTTGCCTCTATTCCGAGTTAGGAGTGGCATGCGGGAACTCGTTGAGGCTGGGCTGGCTGCGTTGCAAGGTGGCAGCTATAGCATCACCGATAAGGGGTCTGAGCTGGTGCAATAGTTCTGAAAAGTTGGCTTTTGTCTGAGGCCTTTTATCCACCGGGGATACTGGTTGGTCCC
>CAZVCX010000105.1:0-5374 GCA_964626375.1 uncultured Dehalococcoidales bacterium
GTACACGATTGCTTCACCATATCAGAGATTCTGGCTTACGAAGATTTGGGATTTGCGAAGCCAGGTGAAGGCCCCAAGTTAGTTGCGGACAAAGCTACATATCATGATGGCAAGATTCCTGTTAATATTGACGGTGGACTTCTCTCCAAAGGTCATCCTATAGGAGCTACTGGCGGCTCTCAGGTTAGAACGATAGTGAAACAGCTTAGAGGTGAGGGAGGCGATATTCAAGTCGAGGGGGCTAAAGTAGGGTTGGCCCAAAATGTGGGGGGAGTAGGTACATATCCAAATGTAATCATCTTCGGGAGGTAATGAGATATGGATTTTGGAAATTTTGGCGTAGTGAGTTTTACCAAGCAGGCAAAGGTTGCTCCGTTTGTAGACTACCTGGATGAGGGGAAGGTAATGGCCACGCAGTGCAAGAAGTGTGGCAGGAAATACTTTCCACCTCGAGGTGATTGCCCCTATTGCCTCTCCAGCGATATGGATTGGTTTGAAATTAAGAGCACAGGGAAATTGCTTACCTTTACTACAGTGAATTATGGTCCTTCGGGATTTGAGGAAGTAGCTCCATACACTCTGGGAATAGTTGATTTTTCTGAAGAAGGAGTACGAGTGCTGGCAAAAATCAGAAATAAGGTCAACGTTCAGGATATTAAAATAGGGATGGGGCTCAGGATAGTCCCCGTCGTTCTGGGGGAAGATAGGTTTGCCTATGGCTTTGAACCTTAATTAATAGGGATGGTGCTCCAGCGGTCTTTGTTCTGGATTATCGCGGCAAGAGTAAACAAAGGAGGAAATAGAAATGGCTTTAGATTGGATACCAAGAGCTCCCAAAGATATGAAGCAGTTTCATCAGATCTGTAGTGAGGAGCGGCTTCAGTTGAAGGAGCCGCCGCGCACCACTTATGAGTTGAGGCCTTTACTCGATCAAGAGGGAAAAGAGGTAAAGGATCTTTACACTGCTTGGGTTACTCTGGATAATGAAAAGATGGGTAATTCCTATACATTGGACATGCTTGCTGGCGTTGCCTGTGCTTTTAATAAAGCTTCTCATGACTCCAGTGTAGTTGCCATTGTGCTTACCGGCAAGGGAGACAGATTCTTCTGCACCGGTGGCAATGTGAAGGAGTACGCTGAATATTACGTGGGCAGGCCGATGAGTTGTCAGGAGTATATGACAGTTTACTGGCATATATTTGATACCGTGTGGTACTCTCCCAAGCCAGTAATCCGACGCGTTCAGGGCATGAGTATAGGAGGAGGTGAAGAGGTGAGCGGTGTCTGTGACCTTACAGTAGCGGCTGATACAGCTTCCTTCGGACAGGTGGGGCCAAAGCATGGATCTACGGCCATGGGTGGCGCCTGTCAGTTTAAGTCCGTCATCATGACTCCTGAGGATGCTATATGGAATACGACTTCTTGCGAGCAGTGGAGTGCCTACAAGATGTTCCGGAAGAATTACATTCTCAAGGTGGTTCCTATATTGAAGAAGGACGGGGAGTTTGTCCGTAACCCCGAGGTTGTTACCGATAAATGGTTGGACAACGGGGAAATTGTCTATGGCGAGTACAAGACTAAGGAACTGGGATATAGCGAGGAAGAAATTAAAGCGGCAAGTGAGATGGTCAAAAAGTTGCCACGCGATGCTTCGCTGCTGGATAAAGCCGTAAATGACCTGGCATGGATGTATGCCAATTTGTATCCCCAGCAAGTTGGGCTTTCTCTCGGCATGATGAGGGCACAGAAGAAGGTGGCTTATGAGAGAACAAAGGCAGAGATAATCTGGTGGTGGGCAGCGAATGCCCTGCCTTATGGGGAGTTTGATATGGGGATGTCAGCCTTCAATACCTCCAAGGTAACCGGTACTCGGGATGCCGATGTTATAAAATATCGGCAGATGCTAACTAAGGGGTACCCCATGGGGGCTGAAATGTATGAAGAAGTTATGCCCAAGCCCAAGCAATAGGGGCTTAAGGCGCTGATAACGCAGTATACCTTGATTGCAAAAGGGGTCCGACTTTACAAAGTCGGACCCCTTTTCTATGTCTGATAAAATTAATATGCCCTTCGAGATATCATTAGCACAAGTACAACAAATTAATTAAACCCAGCCGCGAACCTTCATTGCCTCTGCCACCCGTTGAACAGCAACTGTATATGCTGCCAAGCGCATGTGAGTGCTGTATTTTTTAGCGGCATCCAACACTGAATGATAGGCGGCGGTCATTTTTTTGTCCAGAAGATCATGTACCTGTTCTTTACTCCAGTAGTACATATAGGAGTTTTGTACCATCTCGAAATAAGAAACTACCACTCCCCCCGCATTGCACAAGAAGTCAGGAATTACGTGGACTCCATTGCGTTGTAAAACGTCGTCTGCTTCTGGAGTGGTAGGGCCATTGGCCAGTTCAGCGACGATTCTAGCCTTGATGTTTGCTGCATTTGCTCCGGTGATAACATTCTCCAGAGCTGATGGGATGAGTATATCCACTTCAAGCTCTAGAAGATCTTCATTGGAAATGGGGGTGGTACCGGGGTAATTGATCACTGAGCTGGTTCCCCTTTTGTATGCTGCAATTTCCTCTGGATTAAGCCCGTCCTTGTTGAAAATTCCTCCTTTGCTATCGCTGACGGCTAATATCTTGGAACCAAAGAGAGTATTGCAGAGGGAAGCGGCAAAGTATCCTGCATTGCCATATCCCTGTATGGCTACTGTGGCTTTCTTGAGATCTATGCCTAGTTCTTTAGCGGCCTCTCGGATGGTATACATTCCTCCGCGAGCAGTGGCATCATCGCGACCAGCAGAACCTCCCACTGCTATGGGTTTACCGGTAACGATTCCGAACTGGCTCTTGCCACTAATTTTGCAACATTCGTCCGTTATCCATGCCATGGTTTGTGCATTGGTGTAGACGTCGGGAGCGGGAATATCTCTCTCGGGGCCGATAAAATGACACATGCTTTGTGCATATGCCCGGCTCAGTCGTTCTAATTCTCCTTGAGACATTTCCCGAGGGTTGCAGATGACACCACCTTTCCCTCCCCCTAAAGGCAGGTCGGCCAGAGCACATTTCCACGTCATCCAGGCGGCAAGTGCCCGGATCGTATCAATCGTTTCATCGGGATGGAAGCGTATTCCACCTTTTGTGGGGCCTTTTGCATCGTTGTACTGGACTCTGAATCCCTTGAACACTTTGATGGTGCCGTCATCCATGCGCACTGGTAGAGATACGTGAAATTCTCTTAATGGTTCTCGCAGGACAGCGAGAGTACCAGCATCAAGATCGATAAGTTTGGCGCACGCATCCAGCTGTTTTTGTGAGATTTCAAATGGATTTTGCTCTATCATTTCTTTACCCTCCTTTTCTAATCGCTATTGTCGGAGTGCCATGCGGCAAGTAATTGCCGCCTAACTCCATATACAGCGTACTATAACATAAAGAGATGAAACAGGCAAAAATCATGCCAAAAGTGCCGTTCTTATTCTCAACTTGGAGTTAATTTAAGGTGAACAGACTAGCTCCTTCTGGTCGAGTAAAACTCGCAGTTCCGATATGGTTTGTTCGCCCGATTATGGGATAGTTCTTGGTTGTGGAATAAAAGAATCCCGGAGCCATAATTTATAGCTCCGGGGATAGTTTATTCTGAGTGAGAAGCACTGCTATTCTAAATTCAGCTTGCTTGGATAATTTCTATCAGCCTGGATACGTAATCAGAAAAGGCTCCTTCACTGGTTTTGTCGTGCTCATAGATGAAATTTTTCCACTGTTGGCTGGATTTGATGTTTGCTTCCAGAGAACTATCCATGTCTAATTTCACGCCTTGCTTTACGGCTTCTTGTGCCATTGCCTGTAGCTGCCTCTGCATGGCAGCTTTTAGCTGGTCGTAAGCCATCTCTTTTTGCTGTTTGTATTGTTGTCTGAGAGTAGCGATCGAATTTAAAATTGGTTCCAGGAGAGGGTATTTCCCCTCCTTCTTAACGGTCTCCAGAGCTAAAATGGCGCTGCGACGTTGTTCGAAATCATCCTGCGCCATCTGCAAGCGCAGCGTATCCGCTATCTTTCTCTGTGCATCCTCAACAATGGATTCTCCTCTTTGCTCCTGGAGAGCTTTTAGCTCTTTCCACAGGTCTTCGGAGCTTAGATCTCCTTTGAAAAAAAGAGAGAGCATGTTTTCGAGTTCTCTCGATTGGCTCATCCTCTCGCTTTCTTCCGGGGATAGATTTCCTATCTTCTCTAACCTTTCTCTGGCCAGCGGAGAAAGTTCCATTTCACACCTCCTGGTGTAGACTTTCTAAGAGATCATTCTTCTTTGCGGAAAGGGGGTCTTGGTACCTGTAAGTTGTAGCCGATCTTAGAAGCAAAATTGGAGATCAGCTTTTCCCCTGGCGTATTACAGTCAGGGCAATAAGAGGGTTTATCGAAGTCGGCTAAAGGTCTTTTGACTTCAAAGACTTTCTTGCATTTTGGGCACCAGAACTCGTAAGTGGGCATTCTCTTTCACCTCCCTGTCTGTTTTTCAGGAGCTATTTTGGCAAGTTCTCTCCTGTACTTCCCTTTTATTATACCTCTTTCAGTTATGATTGCGCTTATGTAGCGGTGGGGAGTGATATCAAAAGCAGGATTTGCCGCTTTTACTCCCTTTGGAGCCAATGGAATCCCTTGAAAGTGAGTTATTTCACGGGGGCTGCGCTCCTCAACGGGGATCATGTCTCCTGTTGGCAGCGAAAGATCAATGGTGCTGGTGGGAGCAGCAACGTAGAAAGGGATGGCATTTTCTTGAGCGAGCACCGCCAGCACATAGGTGCCGATTTTGTTGGCGACGTCGCCGTTGGCGGCAATCCTGTCTGCGCCTACGATAACGCAGTCTATTTTACTGCGGTTCATGAAATATCCTGACATGGAATCGGTAATCAAAGTTATGGGGATATTCTTTTGCTTGAGCTCCCATGCGGTGAGCCTTGCTCCCTGAAGTAAAGGGCGGGTTTCCGTGGCAACCACGCTTATCCTTTTGCCTTGCTTACTGGCAGCTATGATTGCCCCAAGGGCTGTGCCATAGCCGGCGGTGGCAAGAGGGCCGGCATTGCAGTGGGTGAGGATGGTAAAGCCATCATGAATAAGCTCAGCTCCCAGGGAACTGATCTCCCGAGTCGCCTTCATTTCTTCACAGTGGATTTGTCTGGCTTGATCTATGAGGGCCTTCTTTATGGAGGGAACGTTGTCGCCAGTGCTTGCTCTTTGCATTCTCTCTAGAGCTCGGAAAAGGTTGACTGCGGTGGGTCGAGTGGCAGCGAACTCTTCCATGATTTGATTTAGTCTATTGGTGAAGTCACTTATGCCTGCGCATTTTATGTTTTGTGCAGCCAGCGCTA
>CAZVCX010000106.1:0-3562 GCA_964626375.1 uncultured Dehalococcoidales bacterium
GCTACTCAAAATGAAAGATTCCACTTTTACACTAACTTTAAGCCGACATCGATTTCTACGTTCAAGGGTAAGAGCATTCGCGTTTTTCCCGCATTCAATCCTCTGACTGATGCTCTGCAAGCTGTGCCGATAACTCTTCCTATGGGTGATATATACACGGCAATGGAAAGAGGTACGGTGGATGGGTTCGTTCAGACGCATACTGGTTTCGTTGATGACTACAGCTGGCATGAAGTAACCAAGTATGCCGTGGATCAGGAAGTCTACGATGCGACTGCGGTGATTCTCGTTAACCCTGACAAGTGGAATGAGCTACCGGCTGATGTTCGGGGCCAGATAAGGGATTACAAATATAATGTAGTGGATCCTGCAATGGCTGATTACTACGAACAGCTCATGAGTGATAAGTGGCAATTGCTCCTCGATTCCGGCGTAGAAGCGGTAACGATGAGTGACAATGATGAGTTCCTGGAGCTCGCCTATGATTCGGTTTGGGATACGATCGTTGGTAACTCTCCGGACCTTGGATCTCAGATGAAGGAAATGCTAATCAAGTAAGATTAAGCAACAAGATGCTACTGGGTTCAGCCCCTCTCAGGGTTGCTTTGCTCTGGGAGGGGCTGGGAGGAAAGTCATGATAGTGAGGAGCAGCGAGTGGGACTTGGTCAATTTTATTGGCCGTACTATGAGATTTGGGAGTGTAAATGTATGTGGTTCAGTAAAGAAGCGTGGAATGTTTTCGACCGAATTGTGAAAGTCCTTTTCTTCCTCGCGGGAGCGCTCATTGCTTTCTTTGTGCTGGCTGTTTGCTGGGATGTTATTGCTAGAAGCCTGTTGGGCCAACCGTTGAGATGGGTGGTGGAATTCAGTGAATACGGCCTCCTGTTTATTACTTTTCTGGGCACAGCATGGGTTTTGCGCAGTGAAGGACATGTATCGATAGATATAGTGCTCGCCCACCTTAATTCCAGCAAAAGGGCTTTACTTATTGCAGCGATGTCTCTTGTAGGTGCTATCGTGTGTGCCTTCCTGGTGTATTGGGGGGGGTATGTGAGCATAGATCATTTGCAGAGAGGATTGTATCAGGCAACCACTATGGAAGTTCCAGATTTTCCGCTCTTCATGATTATTCCAATTGGAAGTTTTCTTCTTTTCGTGCAATTCCTCAGGAGGATGTATGATAATCTGCGCATGTGGAAAGAAGCGCGTTCGAGGTCAAGTAAGTGAAATGCGAGAGAGAAAAATATTAAAGTGGTTAAGGTGAAGGAATAGATATTTATGGAATGGCCGCTGATATTGCTGATTATATTTGGTAGTCTGGTAGCACTAATGCTAACAGGATTGCCCGTTGCTTTCGCCTTCATGCTCATCAACCTGGTGGGTGTGAGCATATTCTGGGGTGGAGCAGGTGGTTTTGGCCAACTTATCCTGAGCATATTTGAATCGATTACCTACTTTGCACTGCTGCCGGTGCCGCTCTTCGTTCTCATGGGTGAGATATTGTTCCGCACCGGGATGGGAACGCGCATGCTGGATGCACTTGATGGCTTTTTGGGGCATCTGCCTGGCAGGCTTAGCCTGGTGGCTGTGGGTGGGGGGGTCCTCATCGGCGTTTTGAGTGGCAACAGCTGGGCTTCGGCGGCCATGTTGGGATCGGTGCTCAGCCCGGAGATGGCGAAGAGGGGTTATAAGAAACCCATGACGCTGGGGCCGATAATGGGCAGTAGTGTGCTTGCCATTATCATACCTCCAAGCGGTCTTGCCGTTGTGCTGGCAAGCCTGGCAGGAATTTCTGTAAGCGGTCTTTTGATGGCGGGAATCATCCCAGGGTTGGTTATGGCAGCGCTCTTTGCTATCTATATCATTGGAAGGTGCAAACTCCAGCCTCATCTGGCGCCTTCATATTCGACAGAGAGAGTTACTTTATCCGAGAGGTTGAAACCGGTTGTTAAGTATGTGTTGCCGCTGGGGCTTATTGTATTTGCAGTTATCGGATTGATGATGCTCGGAGTCGCAACTCCTTCTGAAGCAGCGGCCTTCGGTGCGCTGGCCACCTTTGTTCTGGCGGCAGTATATAAGAGTCTTAATTGGGACGCGACTAAAAAGGCCTTCACCGCTACGCTGACAACAACCATAATGATTTTCATGATTTTCTGTGGTTCATCTGCTTTTAGCCAGATACTGGCTTATTCCGGCGCAACGCGAGGACTGGTTGAATTAGCAGTTAATTTGCCAGTTCACCCTTTGCTTGTTCTTGTAGCTACGCAGATCGTAGTTCTGATCCTGGGTATGTTCATGGACCAGATGAGTGTCATGATGATTACGCTTCCCATATTCATGCCGGTCTGCGTTGCCCTCGGCTGGAATCCCCTGTGGTTTGGGTTGATGATGCTCATTAATATTGGTATAGCCAATCTATCTCCACCCTTTGGACTCCTGCTATTTGTTATGAAAGGCGTTTCATCTGCTGATACGACTATGGGAGATGTATATCGAGCATCCATACCTTTCATAATTATGGACTTTCTCGTTATTTTACTGGTTCTCTTTATACCGGCGATAGCTATTTGGTTGCCAAACGTTGTGAAGTAGTTTGCACGACAGTGTAATGAAATTGATTATAGGTATAACGGGGAATTCTGGAGCTATATAAGGGATAATATCACTGGAGGTACTGTGCCGCGTCTTGCGCAATGTAGATAAATCTCTTGGCTAAATTGGAGATTTCTCGAAAGTGTCTGGTCACCGCAGAGAATTTATTAGAATAAGGGGGTATAACTGTATAGTGTAAGTGATCTTGCTGAAGTATATATAAGAATCTGTGAATAAGAACAAAAAGAGGAGGTTAATTAATCAACATGGGAAAATCTAACTGGAAGGATTTGAGAGAATTCTTAAGCTATGCTGAGGAGAGGGGTGAAGTTGTGCACATAAAGGATGAGGTGGATCCTGATTGGGAAGTTAACGGAATCACTCGAATAGTATTGCAGAAGCAGGGGCCAGCGGTGGTCTTTGATAATATAAAAGGTGCAGATTATCCTTTGGTAACTGGATTGCTTGCTGCTGATAATAGGTTTCTGTGGTCATTGGGCTTCGAAAAATGGAGTGAATTCAATGAGGGATGGCGGCAAAGGACAGAAGAGCTGATACCTCCCAGGATAGTGGATTCAGGTCCATGCCAGGAAGTCGTTCTGGAGCCAAAAGATGTTGACCTGCATAAAATATGCAATGTGCACTGGCATCAGTATGATGAAGGAGAATTCCCCGGGACTCTATCTATTTCGATAACCAAGGATCCTGATACTGGTTTGCAGAATGCTGGTATCTATAGGATGAAAACGTATGAGAACAATCGGATGGGGTGGGGAGCACCCGAGTACACGCATGGGCGCCAGCATTACATAAAGTATGAAAGGATGGGGAAACCCATGCCTATAGCGGTGGTAACGGGGGTGGATCCAATAGTAGAGATGGTTGGAGCTACTCGCACGCCGCCTTCAATCGACGAGTTTCATCTGGCTGGTTCATTGCGGCAAGAACCTCTTGAGATGGTCAAATGCAA
>CAZVCX010000107.1:0-3296 GCA_964626375.1 uncultured Dehalococcoidales bacterium
AAACAGGTTGCTCACCGATGTTATCTCCGACTACTTGTTTACCCACTCACCTGAAGCCAACGAGAACCTGAGGCGGGAGGGCATACTCGGAGAGAAAATTTTCCTGGTGGGAAACGTAATGGTAGACAGCCTGATTTACAATATGGCCAGAGCTGAAAAATCCGGCATATTGCGAGAACTGGATATGGCAGGGAGCAATAAATCGCCAGCTGCTCCCTATGCCTTATTGACCCTGCACCGGCCAGGCAACGTGGATAACAGGGACAACCTGGCCGGAATAGTAGAGGCACTGGAAGAGGTATCCCGGAGAGTCGCCATCCTGTTCCCCTGCCATCCACGCACACTGAAAAAGCTCAAGGAATTTAATCTGCTGGAAAGCCCTCCGTTCTCCAGCGGTGCGATAAGGATCATCGCGCCGACAGGATATATAGACTTTCTCCACCTGGAGATGAACGCCAGCTTCGTTATGACCGATTCCGGGGGAGTCCAGGAAGAAACTACATTCATGGGCATTCCCTGTCTCACCCTGCGCAATACAACGGAGTGGTCTATAACTCTAACGCGGGGAACCAATACCCTGGTGCAGAACAACGCGGGGAAAATTATAGAAGAGGCCTCCAGAATCATCGATGGCAAAGGCAAAAGGGGAAGCCGCCCGGAGCTATGGGATGGCAGGACGGCAGAGAGAATAGTGGAGATATTAGCAGGCAAGGGATAATGCAGAGAGCATAGTTTGCGTGCACGCTATCTTGAGATTGTTTTATAAGTTTTTATTGAATGAGGTTAAAGCGAAACACATAATGGCAGCACCAGAAATTTGATACCCCTGACCCGGCCCTACTTCGATGCTGAAGAAATATACCAGATCCAGTCAGTGCTGGACTCCGGATGGGTATCCCAGGGGCCAAAGACAAGAGAGCTCGAAGCAGCCGTTGCGCAATACCTCGGCATTGAGCACGCCGTTCCCGTAGCCAATTGCACCGCGGCCCTGCACCTCTCCCTGCTGGCCATAGGGATAAAGCAGGGAGATGAAGTGCTGGTAGCCGACTATACTTTCCCCGCGACGGGCCATTCCGTTCTCTACTGTGGAGCAAAGCCCGTTTTCATTGATGTTGACCCCAGAACCTACAACATGGTTCCCCATCTCATCGAAGAGAAAATCACTCCTCGAACCAGGGCTATTATTCCCGTTCACACCTTCGGGCAGCCGGCAGACATGGATGCCATCATGCAAATCGCCCGAGCTAACAATCTGAAGGTAATAGAAGACGCTGCCTGTGCCTTCGGCGCCAGGTATAAAAACAAATATGCCGGCACTCTCGGCCACACCGGTTGCTTTTCCTTCCACGCCAGGAAGGGAATAACCACGGGAGAAGGAGGAATGGTGGTAACAGGCGACAGGGAGCTAGCGGAAGAGATAAGGCGGCTTTCCACGTTCGGAATGGCCTCAGCATGGGAGAGGAAAGAAAAGGTTGTAATTCCAGAGTTCACCGAGCTGGGCTACAACTATAAAATGAGCGATATAAGTGCGGCCGTCGGCATCGCTCAGCTAAAAAAACTGGATGCCATCATCGCCAGAAAGAGAGCGCTGGCTTCCTTCTGGGATGAGCAGCTTGCCGGGATGGAGCTCATACATTCTCCCTACCGCGATGAAAACGCCTTCCATATTTACCAGAGTTATGTTACCACACTGGACAGGAAGGTTAACCGGAATCAACTGATACAAAATTTAATGGAGCAGGGGGTGCAAACTCAAATAGGCACATATGCCTCCCACGTACAACCGGTTTACAACTCGGGTCAATCTTGCCCCGCATCGCTAGATATATTCCAGCGGGCACTGGCCTTGCCAATATACTATGCCCTTACAGAAGAAGAAATAGAATTCGCTGCCGAGCGCCTGGAAAGGGCATTGCAAGAATGTTTGAGGAAGGAGCAATAATGCCACATTTGGAAGGCAAATCAATCATGGTAACGGGAGGGGCCGGTTTCATTGGAACAAAGCTGTGTAGCCTGCTGGCAGACGAAAACGAGATATTCATATACGATAACCTGCGCCGCAACTCAATCAAGACAACGAGTTTGCTGGACCATAAAAATGTACAATTATTCGAAGGCAATATTCTGGATTTTCATCATCTGCATCAAGTAATTAGCCAGACTCAACCTCAAATTGTAATCCACATGGCTGCAATCGCAGGCATTGACACCGTGATCGAAAGTCCAACCGCAACAATGGAAGTCAATATGATTGGGACATATAATATCCTGGAGGCGATAAAGCCTTTCATTGATCAGATAGAGCGTTTCATCATTTTTTCTACCAGCGAGGTCTTTGGCTCCTATGCCTACAAAGTAGAGGAGAACCATTCAACAAATTTATCTCCCATAGGAGAAGCAAGGTGGACGTACTCGGCAAGCAAGTTAGCGGCCGAGCATCTGGCTCACAGCCACTATAAAGAGTTTGGCCTGCCCGTGACCAGCTTGAGACCATTCAACATTTATGGCCCCGGGCAAGTAGGCTCAGGAGCAATCCATACCTTCGTTACCAGAGCGATTGCTAACCAGGAGATACAAATCCATGGTGATGGGGACCAGATCAGGTCATGGTGCTATATTGATGACATGGTGCAAGGCATTATGCTGTGTTTGGAGAAAGAGGAAGCCATGGGACATATCTTCAATATTGGGGATCCACGCGGCACTATAACGATAAATAGCCTGGTTGAAAAGATCGTACAGCTAAGTAACTCAAAGTCAACCATCGTCCATATACCCAAGAACTACGTAGATGTGGAGCTGAGGATTCCAAACATTGAGAAAGCAAATCTTCTTCTGGGATATGAACCCAGCACTAATCTGAATGAGGGGCTGGAAAAGACAATAGCGTGGTACCGTATCAAGGGACCTCTTTATCCAAACCAGGCACTGCTAGAGGCCAGAAGCGCTTCTTTCTGGACAAGGAAACACGAGAAAAGGGCAATAACGAACGAATGTTGAGCTACTTACACAGTGATCTTGAATTTTGGAAATTGGCAAAGACATGTATATGAGGAGAGCCATGGGAATTTTTACAAACAAAGAGAGAAATAAAAACCTTAGAGAACAAATTCTGAAATATCACATTAGCTCAGTGATGACCGACGACGAGCGAGCTGCGCTGCTTGGGCTGCCTGAAGGATGCAGAATTCGCGAGAACGCAAAGATAATATCGCCTGAAAACCTGAAGTGCGGAAAATATATTTGGATTGGCGAGGGAGCCATTTTAGATGCGAGCGGAGGATTGGAAATCGGCG
>CAZVCX010000108.1:0-3891 GCA_964626375.1 uncultured Dehalococcoidales bacterium
ACCCCATTTTCGTACTATGATATTGCCACTGGCATCGTTTCCCAGAGGCACACTTTCATGGGGGATGTTGGGTAGGAGAAGTAACAAATTTTCCAGGTCGCTCTTGTTCTTGCTGGTTTCCTCCTGTAGGGCAGAAATTTCCTCTCCCATCTGCCTCATCTGAAGCGTCAATTCAGGTGATCTCTCCGATGGGTTGCTCATTTGCTTGCTCATCTTTTTGTGCTGTGCGCGTAGCTGTTCCTGCCGCTGGAGTGATCTCCTGTAGGAAGCATCGAGCTGGAGAATTTCATCTATGTCAAAGGTTTCATTTCTTTTCTCCAGTGAACGTTTTACGAAGTCAGGGTTTTCGCGTATGAGTTTAATGTCAAGCATCTTTTCTCTTTAACTGGGGAAAGAATATTACATCGCGTATGGATTGCTGGTTGGTGAGTAGCATAACCGCGCGATCTATGCCTATTCCCAGTCCTCCTGTAGGGGGCATGCCGTATTCCATTGCTTGGAGGAAATCTTCATCGGCTACTTCGACTTCCTCGTCTCCAAGACGCTCTCGAGCTTGTTGTACAAAGCGCTCTCTTTGGTCTATGGGGTCATTAAGTTCTGTGAAGGCATTGGCAATTTCTATTCCCGCAATGAATCCTTCGAAGCGTTCCACCAGCCGGTCGTTGTCTCTTTTTCTCTTGGCCAGAGGCGATATCTCAACGGGGTAGTCCACGAGAAAGGTGGGTTCTGTGAGAAATGGTTCAACGAAAGTGGACGTCAGATCGTCTATTAGCTTTCCTCTTCCCCTGCTGCTATCCACCTGCATTCCCTCTTCTATCATCCGGGATCTGAGGGAGCTTGCATCGGGATAGTCTTCGAAGTCTATTCTGCAGTGAGACTTGATGGCTTCGCGCAGGGTAATTCTCTGCCATGGAGGAGTCAGATCAATTGTCCTGTTTCCGTAAGTTATTCTAGAGCTACCCAGGACTTCTCTGGCTATGTAAAAGAACATTTCTTCAACCAGCTCCATCATATCGAAGTAATCGCTGTAAGACTGATAGCACTCCAGCAAAGTAAATTCGGGGTTGTGCTTGACGGAAATGCCCTCATTACGAAAGGCGCGCCCTATTTCGTAAACCCTGTCGAATCCTCCTATTATCAACCTTTTGAGATATAGTTCTAGGGCGATGCGCAAATAGAGAGTCTCGTCGAGGGCGTGATGGTGAGTGGTGAAGGGGCGTGCCAGTGCTCCTCCCGCCTGAAGTTGAAATACGGGAGTTTCTACTTCTATAA
The DNA here is from genome assembly GCA_964626375.1 of uncultured Dehalococcoidales bacterium. GTDB lineage: Bacteria > Chloroflexota > Dehalococcoidia > GIF9 > AB-539-J10 > M55B177. Next base: position 1,273 of record CAZVCX010000108.1, read on the forward strand.
AGCCTCTATTATTGAGAAAACTCCTGATGACGTTGATGATTTTGCTGCGGAGAATGAAAATCCGTTTTACTTCCCGGTTGCAGATCAAATCGAGGTAGCGTTGCCGGTATCGTAACTCTATATCAGCCAGTCCGTGCCATTTCTCAGGTAAGGGGTGCAGTGATTTAGACAGCATGGTGAAATCGGATACTTCTAGAGTTAACTCGCCCGTTTTGGTTTGAAAGAGAATGCCTTCTACTCCTATGAAATCACCGATATCGAATTTTTTCAGCAGATTGTATCTCTCCTGACCGAGATTATCTCTGCGAAAGCAGAGCTGTATTTTTTCTTCCTCTCCCTGAATGTCCATGAAGAATATCTTGCCCATGGAGCGCTTAGCTACTATGCGCCCGGCGAGCGATATTGGGCTGGAAGCTTCTTCTCTATCTTGCTGGTAAAGCGCAATTGCTGCTTTGATGTTGTGAGAGGGATGATAAGTATGCGGGTAGGGGTTAATGCCCTGAGAGCGGAGCTCATCCAATCTCCCCAATCGCTGTTCTGTTATATCCTCCCGTCTTGAGGTCATAGTCAAATTCCTATAATTTTTTTGGCCTCTTCAGCCAGGTGCTCCGGTACCATTATTTTAACCTCTCCCCATCCATTTATGGTAAGCCCGTAAACAAGGCCTGCACTCTCATAGCTTAACACAACGGGGATATCTTCGCTTTCCAGGTGGCTTTTAATTACTGCTGCTTCTCCTTGCTGGCAGATATGGATGATAGCTAACTTTCTCCTCGCTGTCATAATTATACGGCTATTTTAGCAGAATTGTTCCAATCTGATGTTGCTAAAAATAACAATTAAATATAGAATTTACGTTGCTGTTTTTTCTGCAGCAAAAAATCTAAAGGAGGCAGGTGATTTGTATGCACTTGGGAGACATTTGCTACTGGAACTAAAAAACTGCGATAAGGAGGCACTGGATAATTTAGATTTTCTTAGAGAATCTCTTGGTGAAGCTGCTGTTCAATGCGGGGCCACCGTGGTAGGCGAGGCCTTTCATCACTTTTCGCCCCAGGGAGTGAGTGGAGTGGTAAATATTGCTGAATCTCATATCTCTGTACATACGTGGCCCGAGTATGGCTATGCTGCTGTGGATGTTTTTACCTGTGGTGATAATGTGGAGCCAGAGAAAGCCGTTGATGTGATAATGCGAAGGCTCTCTAGTGAGAGTTGCTCCATGATTGAGTTGCGCAGGGGCATCGTGGAGAACAGCAAAGTTGAGTGTGCTATAAGATGAAAGACGACGATCCAGATAAACGTAGATGGTTTCGTGATTATCTCAGGCCTGATGTGACCATGTTGTATCGGGTCAGGGAGGATGTGTTTAAGGGGCAAACTAAATATCAGTCCGTTGAGATTATAGATACTGCTGCTTTTGGCGTGTGTCTCGTGCTGGATGGTAAAGTTCAGTCCAGTTCGTCGGATGAGTTCATCTATCATGAGGCACTGGTGCATCCGGTGATGCTTGCTCATCATCGGCCTGAGAAGGTTATGGTTGCGGGAGGGGGTGAAGGGGCAACTCTTCGCGAGGTCCTGGCTCATGGCACAGTTAGTAAAGCCATCATGGTTGATATTGACGAAGAGGAAGTCGGTATCTGTCGTCGCTTGTTGCCTTCGTTTCATCGAAATTCTTTTGATGATCCTCGAGCGAAGGTTTGTTTTTCTGACGCCCGGCAGTATCTCGAGGAAAGCAACGATAAATTTGATGTAATTATTATCGACTTGGTTGATCCTTTGGAAATGGGGCCGGCGCGGTTATTGTATACTCAGGAGTTCTACCGACTGGTAAGTCAAAGACTTGCGCCCGGTGGCATTCTGTCCGTGCAGTCTGAGCCTGCTGGATGGCTTGATCTGGAAAACTTCGTTGCTATCGTCAACACTTTGAAATCTGTATTTTCTTTTGTCTCTCCCTATCGCGTCCATGTGCCTGCCTTTAATACCATGTGGGGTTTTGCTTCTGCTTCACAGAGCATCGACCCCGCGAAGCTAACGTCTGAAGAGATCGATGCCAGAATAACAGCGAGGTCCTTAAGAGAACTGAGGTACTATGATGGCTCTGCCCATCAAGCAATGTTCTCTATTCCCAAGCACATCCGTGGTCAGCTATCCCGCGCTACGGATGTCATTACTGACAGCCACCCTATATCTGCCTTTTGAGAAAGGTGGCTGGTCCTCTGGATTTATAAAGATCCTTCCTTTTTCAAGAAGAGAACCTGAGCCCGGAATCACTTTTGCGAGTAATCGTAAACTCCGCTGCCAGTTTTCCGCCCCAGCCGACCTGCCTTTACCAGCTTTACCAGGAGGGGAGAAGGTCGATATTTGTCTCCCAGGGCTTTGTAAAAGTCTTCACAGATGTGGAGTACGATGTCGAGGCCTATCAGGTCTGCTAGAGCAAGAGGGCCTATGGGGTGATTGCATCCCAGCACCATGCCCTTGTCAATATCTTCGGCGCTGGCTATACCCTCATCCAGAACGAAGAATGCTTCATTGATCATGGGGCCAAGAATCCTATTGACGCAAAATCCTGGAGATTCTTTGACCACTATAGCTTCCTTGCCAATAACTTTGCCAACTTCC
>CAZVCX010000109.1:0-2931 GCA_964626375.1 uncultured Dehalococcoidales bacterium
CCTGCCATTGTTATGATTAGCAAGGAGTAGAAGCTTGTTAAAAGGGAGTTCAATGAAGGTAAAGCTCCTGAGGTGAGCGTGAGAACAACAATGGGAAAAGTACGGCTCATCTTCGACCGGTTGCTTGATGTTGGTGCTTTCTGTTCGGGTATCCTGCTTATATTTATTATGCTTTCTACCTGCTATGCTATCTTGGCGAGAAATGTGGGTATAACTCAGATATGGCAAAATGAGATCGCTGAGTACTGCATGCTTTACATCACTTTCCTCGGCACGGCCTGGTTGCTCAGGATCGAAGGGCACGTCAAGATGGACATAGTTATAAATGCCCTGAATGCCAAGGCCAGGACGTTTCTGGGGATCTTGACCTCCATCGTTGGATCGATCATGACTCTGGTGCTCGTTATAGTTGGCTTTCAGGTTACGATCAATAGCTTTGTAAAGGGCGCATACGAGTCCACTTCCTTGCTTACGCCCACTTTTCTTATTCAAATGATTATTCCGATAGGATCTATTTTCCTGTGTATCCAGTTTATGAGAAGGACCTATGGGTATATAAAGGAAATGAGAAAAGCGTCTTTGGGAGATGAAATGACTTATGGCTATAAACGTCAGGGAGTGAGCAAGTAACAGAGTTGGCTTGTAAGTTTGTTATAGAAGGGCTTTGACTCAACATGGAATGGTATGTATGTTTAGCTATCATCGTTAGCGTGTTTTTTGTTCTGTTGGTGACGGGCATGCCCGTTGCTTTTTCTTTTCTCTTTGTGAACCTTCTGGGAGTATTGTTGTGGTGGGGTGGTATTTCCGGGCTGGCACAGCTCATAAAGAGCATCGCGAGTTCGGTCACCAACTTTTCGCTTATTCCCGTGCCGATGTTTATCTTGCTGGGAGAAGTCATGTTTCACACCGGCATGGCTACGCGCGCTATCGATGCGCTTGACCAGTGGCTTGGACGCATACCCGGCAGGCTTTCCCTGCTGGCAGTTGGAGGTGGCACGGTATTTGCCATGTTAAGCGGCTCTTCCATGGCCGGGGTAGCAACTCTAGGTTCTGTCTTCGTGCCGGAAATGGAGAAGCGGGGCTATAAGAAATCTATGTCTCTGGGGCCTATCCTCGGAAGTGGTGGCTTGTCCATTATGATTCCACCCACGGCGCTTGGCGTTCTTTTGGCCTGTTTGGCCCAAATTTCCGTGGGCGCTATTCTGATGTCCATTATCATCCCCGGATTGACCGTGGCGGTACTGTATTTGATTTACATCATTGTTCGTTGCAAAATTCAGCCTGAACTTGCTCCGTCCTATGAAGTGCTCAGTGTCCCGTTGAAGCAAAAGCTATCGAACTCGCTTCGTTACGTACTTCCTTTAGCTATAATTGTGTTCTTTGTTACTGTAACGATCTTCCTTGGTATAGCTACCCCATCGGAGGCCGCCGCCGCGGGTGCTTTATCGGCCTTTGTTCTGGCTGCTATTTATGGCAAAATCAACTGGGGAATTTTGAAGATAACCGTTAGTAGCACTGTCCAGATCACGGTCATGATGTTGATGATCTTTACGGGTTCGATGGCGTTCTCGCAGATATTGGCTTTTACTGGCGCTACGGGGGGTCTGGTTCAGTTGGTTACCGGATTGCCACTGGCACCAATAGCTATTCTGGTATTGATGCAAATTATCCTGCTCTTGCTGGGTACCTTCATGGAGCCTATGGCTATAATGATGATTGCTCTTCCTGTCTATATGCCCATTGTGAATACTCTGGGGATCAATCCAATATGGTTTGGCACAATAATGCTTCTTAACATGGAAATGGCAACGCTGTCTCCTCCATTTGGACTATCTTTATTTGCCATGAAAGCAGTTGCTACGAGCGATACGACGATGGGGGATGTATATAAAGCGGCCATTCCGTTTTGGGCTCTTCAACTGCTGGTCATGTTGTTAATGATAGTGTTTCCTCCGATGGTGCTGTGGTTGCCCAGCATGATGGCAGTTTAGTAGAGTAAAATATGTTAAATATCGAGATTTTGTATTTAGAAAGATTAACTTATAATCTGAGTTATTTGTTTCTGCTGCACAGCAGCGTTGAAAATGTGATGCTGCTTTAGCGGTAGTGGAATCTTTTCAGCCTAGACACTGCCAATGTGCTTGGTAGCGTTGCTGGATGTAAGAGGTGATGAATGAAGAGAATAGGTGCGTTGTTTCCTTCTTCGGGCGTTTCGGAGTATGAAATTCAGAAGGTTTTGCCAGAGGGTTTTTCCCTTCACGTTACCAGAATCCCCATGAACATGCCTACCTATGAGGCGGAGCTGCATATGGCTGATACTGTGGAGCAATCAGCTGCGCTGCTGGCGGATGCAAAGGTAGATATCATTGCGTTCGCCTGCACTGCCGGCAGTTTCGTTAAAGGTAAAGGACATGATCGGGAGATAATGGATAGAATTACCTTGGCTACCGGAGTGCCCTCGACGACGACTACTACGGCAGTGGTGGCAGGTTTGAGAGCGCTGGGTATAAAGAAGCTGGTTATGGTGAGTCCATACAAGCAGGAGATGAATGAGCTGGAAAAGTCTTTTCTGGAGGCGGAGGGATTCGAAGTACTGCGGCATAAGGGGTTGGAATTGACAGATTGTCTGCAGCAGTATGAAATGGATCCCTCGGATTGGGGCGAATTGATCGAGGAGATGAAAGACCCCCGGGCTGATGGCTATTTCGTTAGCTGTGGCGGCATAAGGGTGGTTGATGTTATAGAGCAGAAGGAACGCGATTTGGGGAAGCCGGTGATAAGCAGTAATCAGGCGCTGGTGTGGCATTGCCTGAGGAGAATGGGGATGGAAGAAGATGTTGCTGGATTTGGTAGTCTGTTGAGAACTCCGCTCAGAGCATAGATTTTGTGCTCTTTATGCTCCGGGTTGGTGTAAGTTGATCCGGACTCCAG
>CAZVCX010000110.1:0-4029 GCA_964626375.1 uncultured Dehalococcoidales bacterium
TGGAGAGAGTTCCGGCAGACATACGCGCCGATGGAGGCGTTGCACGCATGGCCGATCCAAATATCATTCTCGCCATACGGGAGGCAGTAAGCATACCGGTAATGGCGAAATGCCGCATCGGACACTTCGCTGAAGCGCAGGTGCTCGAAGCTCTGGAGGTGGACTTCATCGACGAATCCGAAGTGCTTACTCCCGCCGATGAGAGCAATCACATCTGGAAACACGATTTCAAAGTCCCCTTCGTCTGCGGCTGTCGCGATCTGGGAGAAGCGTTGCGCCGCATCGCGGAGGGAGCAGCCATGATTAGAACGAAAGGAGAGGCGGGAACCGGCAACATCGTCGAGGCGGTGAGGCACATGAGGGAGGTACAGGGAGAAATTCACCGCCTGTGGGCAACGCCCGTCGATGAGCTGGCAGCCGAGGCAAAGCGAATCGGCGCTCCTCTGGACCTGGTAAAACAGGTACACGACACGGGAGGGCTGATGGTAGTCAATTTCGCCGCCGGCGGCGTAGCTACTCCCGCCGATGCTGCTTTGATGATGCAACTTGGAGCTGAGGGCGTATTTGTCGGCTCGGGCATTTTCAAATCGAGCGACCCCGAGAACAGAGCAAAAGCTATCGTGGAAGCGGTTACGCATTACCACGATGCCGCCATCGTGGCTAAAGCATCGCGGGGGCTGGGAGCTGCGATGCCGGGACTGGAAATCCACTCCATGCCGCGGGAACAACTACTATCCATCAGGGGAGAATAGCCATAGCATCCAGCATGCAGAAGGTAACTGCTGACGAGTTAGTTGCTCTGCTTGACACCCTACCACCGCGCGTTAGGGAAGCCCTCTACCGGCAAACTGACTGGAGTGAGCTGATCGAGGTCGTTCTCGACCTGGGGCGTCCTCCCGAGGCCCGCTTCCCTGGCCGCGAGCTGGTGCTGGATCCTCAGGAGGTGAGCCAGTCCGATATAGACTACGTGATCTCTCGTGTTGGTCAGTTTTCCGGAGATAACCGCGCCGGGCTGGAGCGCACGCTGCACCGCATCTCAGCCATCCGCAGCAGGAGCGGGCGCATAATCGGGCTGACCTGCAGAGTAGGCAGAGCCATATTTGGCACGGTAAACATAATCAAGGACCTCATCGAGCCAGGGAAAAGCGTACTGCTGCTGGGCAAGCCGGGAATAGGCAAGACGACCATGCTGAGAGAGGTTGCTCGCGTTCTGGCAGATGACTACGGCAAGCGCGTCGTGGTTATCGATACTTCCAACGAAATAGCTGGCGATGGAGATATTCCGCACCCCAGTATCGGCCATGCTCGCCGGATGCAGGTATCTCACCCGAGCATGCAGCACAAGGTAATGATCGAAGCGGTAGAGAACCACATGCCCGAAGTCATCATCATCGATGAAATAGGCACCGAGCTCGAAGCGGAGGCCGCTCGAACCATTGCCGAGCGCGGCGTACAGCTAATAGGCACAGTTCATGGGAACACCCTGGAGAATCTTATCATGAACCCCACTCTTTGCGACCTGCTGGGCGGCATCCAGACGGTAGTACTGGGAGACGAGGAAGCACAGCGGCGTCACACGCAGAAATCGGTCCTGGAGCGCAAAGCTCCTCCCACCTTCGACGTGGTGGTGGAGATCCTGGACTATTACCGCGTAGCCGTTCACCCCGACGTCAGCCAGTCTGTAGATGATATCCTGCACAGTGAAACTCTCTTTCCCGAAGTCCGCTGGATGGATAGCGCAGGAAAGATACACAAAGAGGTCAAGAAAAGGAAGGCCGATGCCGATCTCTCTTCCGCAAATGGCGAGGAGAAAAGCGGCGCTCTGCGGTTCTATCTCTTCGGCGTTAACCGTTCTCGACTGGAACAGGCTGCACGAGAGACGAAAAAGAACCTGATCATCGTCAATGACATCAAAGAGGCCGATATTTTCCTGACCACCATAAGCTTTTACCGCCGCAAGGCACAGAAGATAAGAGACGCCGAGATACGAAATATCCCGATATACGCTCTCAAAAACAACAACATCATGCAAATAAGGCGTGGCCTCGAGACCATTTATCCCCACCCCCCCGATAGCTCTATCACTGCATATATCCCCTCCCTGCAGCGCATGCTGGCCGAACGGGGCGGGGCCAGCACGAATGGCGAGGATGGAAGTCCGGACAACAGCGACGGGGAATAAGGAGACAATCTTTGGGCTTATTCATCACTTTCGAAGGCGGAGAAGGTTGCGGCAAGAGCACGCAGGCAAGGATATTGTGGAAGAAACTGCACCAGCAAGGAGTGCCTTCGCTACTGGTACGCGAGCCGGGTAGCACCGCACTGAGCAACGGCATAAGGAGACTGCTAAAAAAACGGGATGGCTGCTCTATCTCACCTGAAGCTGAACTATTTCTTTTCGTAGCAGCCCGCGCTCAACTGGTATCCGAAGTAATTTGCCCTGCCCTCGAAGAAGGCAAGGTAGTTGTCTGCGACCGCTTCTATCACTCCACGATCGTCTACCAGGGTTACGGCAGGGAACTGGATATCCCCAACGTAAGGGCGATCAACGAAATGGCCACGCATAAGATCAAGCCGGACCTGGTCATCCTCCTCGATATCTCTCCGGAAGAGGGGCTGGCGCGGAAAAGAGGGGAGGGCGACCGCTTCGAAGCGGAGGACATGCCCTTTCACCAGAGAGTGAGAGAGGGATATCTCAGGGTTCTGGAGTCCGAGTCCACCCGGCAGCTATCCATAAACGGCACCCTGCCCAGGACACAGATCAGCAGAATTATCTGGCTTAAAGTAAAACAGCTGTTGTCTCCCGGCCAGGCGTAATCGCCCATCGCCAGGAGAGTTATCCATGCAAGGAGAGAGAATAGCCGTAGCTTTGAGCGGTGGAGTAGATTCCGCCGTAGCTGCCCTGCTGCTCCGGAATGAAGGGCATGAAATGCGAGGAATCCATATGCGCCTGGAAGACAGCCCTGCCTCTCGTCGCCAGGAGAGCCAGGCCGAACAGGTCTGCCGCGCCCTGCAGATTCCATTCCAGGTTATCGACTTGCAGGAGGAATTTGAGAGCTACGTTATAGATTACTTTTGCCAGGAATATCGCCGTGGGCGAACTCCCAACCCCTGCGTTAGCTGCAACTTTCACATAAAGTTTGGCTTTCTGCTGGAAGCGGTCTGCTCTCAGGGTTTTGCTTCTCTGGCAACGGGGCACTATGCTCGCATTGAATGGATAGGAGGAACTCCGCGACTTTTCAGGGGGAGGGACGCCACCAGAGACCAGTCCTACTTCCTCTACACTCTGACGCAAAATAGGCTGCAGCGCGTACTTTTTCCGCTGGGAAATATGAGCAAAGATGAAATTGGCAACATCGCAGAAGAAGAGAACCTGCCGGTAAACTACAGACCCAGCAGGGATATTTGCTTTATCTCCCACAAGAATTACCGTAGATTTCTCGCCCAGCGCTTTGATATCATTCCAGGGAATATAGTGAACAGCCGCGGGCAAACCATAGGACAGCATCAGGGGATATCATCCTGTACCATCGGGCAGAGACACGGCCTGGGAATATCAGGAGGAGAGCCACTCTACGTTTTAAGCATCCAGCCGGAGGAGAACAGAGTCGTGCTCGGAAGAGAGTCCGAACTCTACGGGGAGAAGCTACTGGGGAAAGAACTCAAGTGGATTTCTGGAGATCTTCCGGACCGGCCCCTGGAAGTTACTTGCCGGATACGCTATCGAGGAAAGGAGGTGGATGCGATATTGTCTCCCCAATTTTCCCACAATCCAGCGGGAGAAGGAGAAAGAGCACCGGGAGAGAATATCTTCACCGTCGCGTTCTCCCGGCCTCAGAGAGCCATCGCGCCGGGGCAATCCATCGTGTTCTACCGGGGGGAGGAAGTGCTGGGAGGAGGCATTATAGAGAAATCAATTCCGCGGGAAGAAAGAGAGGAAGATGCTGCCGATTCCAGATCTTAGCAACGAAGACGATCTCTATCTGCAGGGCTATCACTTCGTTGCCGGCATCGATGAAGCCGGCAGAG
>CAZVCX010000111.1:0-3688 GCA_964626375.1 uncultured Dehalococcoidales bacterium
TTTCAGTATAGCGGGTCTTGTCGGTCGAGTGAAGTTTATCTGTTTTTTACCAGTGGCGATAATATTTTGAACTCAGGGGTTCCTGCCTTTTTAAGCAGCTGGAATATTGCGGTTTCCGTAGTCGTTACCACTGCCCCTGCCTGAGTGCAGAGATCGAGCGCCGTTTTCCAGTCGAATTTATAGCGAGAGCATGCTGCATCGGCCACCAGATGCACCCGATAGCCATTTAACAGCAGGTCAATGGCAGTCTGCAGAACGCAAATGTGGGTTTCTGCTCCGGCGAGGAGTACATTTCTACCAATGAAGGGGTGCATGGCTGACTGGAAAGCTGGTTCGCTCCAGCAGCTAAAACTCGTTTTCTCGACCGGGCGGTAGAGGGCCTGCAGATTTTGTCGAATGGATTCCAGTGTGGAGCCCAGCCCTCGAGGATATTGCTCTGTAATGACCACTGGAAGTTTCGTAACCATAGCAGCGGTTGTTAGCAGATTTACGTTTCTTTCCACGTTGCTGCGCACGTCGCGTTTCATTGCTTCCATAAGCCCATGCTGTATGTCAATTAATAGGAGTAAGGAATTATCCCTATTAATTTGGAACCTTGCTGTGCTCACCATCGTTAATTAAAACCTCACCAGAGAGCAAAATGCTTTCTCTTTTTCATATATGTAATGCGCTCTCCCTGTCGGAACTAATTATGCCATATTTGCCCCTGAAACAATAAAGGATATATAAATGCTGGCTTATTCGAGCTGAGGCGCAGTTTCCTTCTCTATATGACCATCCTTTAGCCATATCACTCTGTCCACGTATTTTTGGTCCTCGGGCTCGTGCGTTACCATGACTATCGTTTGTCCCAGGTTTCTATTCAATGCCTGAAATAATTCCAGGACTACCTTGGAGGAATTTGCATCCAGGCTTGCCGTTGGCTCATCGGCGAACAACATTCGCGGATCGTTGATCAAAGCTCTGGCAATGGTAACTCTCTGTTGCTCTCCTCCCGATATTTCGTGAGGGTAATGGGTCAGTCTATCTCTCAGTCCCACGATGTCCAGTATATCAGCGGCGCGCCTCTTGTAATTTTCCTGGCGCGTGGAGCAAAGTGCCGGTAAATAGACGTTCTCCAGGATTGTCAGTTCGCCCAGGAGAGAGTACTCCTGGAAGACGTATCCCAGCTTTTCTAATCGGAACCTGGCTTTCTCCTGCTCTTTCATCTTTAGTGCGTCAATGCCATCAATGTAAATATCGCCACCGGAGGGCATGTCCAGTAGCCCGAGGGCATGCAGCAGAGTGGATTTCCCCGAGCCGCTTCTCCCCATGATGGCCACGAACTCGCCGTTCCTGATTTCCAGATCAACTCCATTTAGCGCGCGCGTGGCCGATAACCCCTGCCCGTAAAATTTTTGTAAGTTTCGCGCTACTATCATTTTATTAGCTCCCCCATATTGCCTTTATAATGCTTTGCTTCATCATAGCCCATGCAGGGATGAGGCCTGCCAGTATAGCAGCTAGTATCAGCCCTACGGTAGATGCTCCCATGGTCAGCGGCTGTACTGTTAGGCTCACCAATCCTATGGGCAGGTCGATCGGGTTACTGATGAAGTAGGGGAGAAGCAGGAAACGAACGATAAGCCAGCCAAATAGCACGCCGAAAGTGGCATAGAACAGTGCCTGGAAAAGATAGGACGCAATGATGGTACCCTGAGCAATGCCAATGGCGCGCATTATTCCTATCTGCCGCTTCTTGCTGATCACGTTAATATAAATCACGATAAACATTACTATGCCGGCAACTATTAGCCCAACGCCATTGATGAGCGAGCCGATGATCTCAAAAGTTGCAATTGTGTCTCTCATGGCTCCACCATATTCGTGCCAGCTGCGAATTTCTCCCTGGATGGCCATAGCTTTAAGTTCTCTGATAACTTCACCTTCTTCCACGTCAGGTGTCGTCTTGACCAGTACTTCACTGGCCCTGTCGTAAAATGTGCCTCTGCCCAGAACGGAGGCCATCTCTCTCAGGGTTACGAAGGCCAGATTGTCCGCGCGCGCCTTTTCCCTTGTGCGAAAAATGCCCTTGACCGTGTATTCTCGCTGTATTCCATTGGGATAGCTAAGGCGCACCTTGTCGCCAATGTTTACTCCTCCCAGAGTGAGAAACTGTTCATTTTGGGCGGCTTCTCCTCCCGCTATTTCTATCCCCAGCACAATTTTATCTCTATCGCTTTCTTCCAGGTAGCTCCCTGCGATGATCTGGTCATGAACGATGGTGACACCGGCTTCCTTTTCCGGGTTGATACCAATTACCTCCCAGGTACCGCTCTTGCCTCTATCCATTTGGGATTCTTTTTCCTCCCATCTATATTCGAAGAAGGCACTGTTGTTCAGGTGGGGTGAGACACAGGATACGCCGTGGACCTGCTCCGCTTTTGCCTCCAGTTGACTTACGTGGTCGATATAGTATTCGTTCTCGGGAGGACTGATGATTATATTGGAAAACACTGCATTGATCAGCTGCTCATCCATGGTGTGCATGACGCCGGTGATAAGAGATGAGGTAAAAATGAGATTGACGAAGCTGAAAGACATGACCAGGACGAGTAGGATGGGGACCCATCTGTTGCCCTTGATGATTGACTTAAAGGCTAGGAACAGGGATATTGCCAGGTTGCCTGCTACCGATTTTGCTGATATGTATTTCATCTTTTCTCTGTTACCTTGCTGCCTGTACTAATTCTTTGTGAAATGTTGAATGTTGGAGATTTTCATTCCGCTGCTTCTCTGTGTGATAGCCTCTAACTTAACAAATTAGCATTCTGAGTTGTTACGTATGTTGCGTATATGGTGAAAGTATATTCTCAGATCTCCTCTTTGACAATTCAGGGCGTGCGCTCGCGGTACAGTATGATATTTTTACCATTCTATACCGTTGCTCTCTGGAGGTATAACAAGTCATGAGAATGTATATTGTTTGGTTGTCTGGATAGAAGGAAGGAAGAAGAGGAAGGTCTCTGCCTTTCCTCTTCTTCCCTGTATGTTGCTCTACCACAGGAGGTTATCTTTGCTCAGGGAAGAACTCCGCTCTGGAAGTGAAAGTTGAGAGTAAATTCTATGATGCCGTTGTTGCCAAGGTGTTGCGTTGGCGAAGGTGAAATGCTTTCCAGTACGCACTGGTGAGGTCCTCCCGAAGTGTAAGATAGGGAATAAGTGCCAGCTGGTCCGGTGAACTGACCGGGCACATAAGAACCAGAGTCGGTAATAGGTCCGTGCAAGGTATAGCGGACTTCTCCCTGCCATGGCTCACCATCGATGTTGGCCGTGACGTTTATGATACCGCCACCTTGTGAGTGGAAGTTCATGGTAAAGTTGATGGTATCACCTGGATTGGCGTACTGGCTTGGTTCAGGGGAAATTCTGCCTAACTCTGCTCCCTCTGGGCCTCCAGAAAGATAATGCAGCGAGTAGCTCCCCGGTGGTACGCTGCCAAGAGTGTTGGGGACGCTGGCACCAGAGCCGGAGTAATGTCCTTCGATAGCATAGTTGACCTCGCCAGACCATGGCTGGCCATCGAGAGTAGCATTTACTCTTATGGCGCAGTTGGATTGCGTGTGGAAGTTAAAAGTATAGGTTATGACACCATTATGGCTTACGGTTTGTGAAGATGATGGGGAGACGTCCCACAGGGTTGCGCCGC
>CAZVCX010000112.1:0-8173 GCA_964626375.1 uncultured Dehalococcoidales bacterium
GAATTCGGGAGTTGATATTAAAATCCTGGGAGACACTCGACCTGCGCGTCAGTGGGATATAATGGGTGAACTGCGGCTGAGAATTAAGAACACCTTCGATAGCGAGGGCATAGAAATCCCCTGGCCTCATGCCAAGGTGTACTTTGGTAATGAACCGGTTGTACCAGGCAAAAACTAAGGACAGGTTGTTTAGTGTACCTTTAATAATGGTTAGTCGGCAGAGTTGTGTTGTTAGCTGGCTTCGGAGAAGTCGCGCTTAATTTCTTTAATAGTTTCTGGATTGCCCAGTATGTCGATTATCGTCATGGCCATTATTTTTGCTGCATCTATCATTCCCCTGTAGCCTTCCTCAGAGTTCGCTGCGGCAGCGAACTCTGGAGTATGCAGCGATATTCCAGGGGAGGCAATGGCTATACAGGGATGTATGCTGGGTACTGCTTGGCTGACATTTCCCATATCCGTGCTCCCAATGAAAAGTGGACTGGAAGTTCCATTGGAGGAGCGGCCGAGGAATCCCATATTCTTCTGAAATAAATTCGCCATGACAGAGTTATTTTTCATAGCGGAGTAAGATTTATCTCCCCAACTGTGTTCCAATCTCGCTCCGGTTGCTTGAGATGCTCCCTGAAAGCAATTTAGCACTCGCGTTCTTAGATCTTCAAGGTAAATGTCGTCACGGGCACGCACAATGAATTTGGCTGCGCTATGAGGAGGAACTATATTGGGAGCTTCACCGCCACTGGTTATAATGCCGTGAATGCGAGCTCCGTCATCGATGTGCTGGCGCAACGAGTTGATGGCATTAAAAGACAGGATGAGAGCTTCAAGTGCATTTATGCCCTGCTGGGGGCATGCTGCGGCATGGGCTGCCCTGCCCCAAAAATCTATCTCAAGTGAGGAGCAGGCCAGAGCTTGGACCATTATTGCATTTCTGGTGTTTGGATGTACCATCATAGCTGCATCTACGTCTTTAAATATGCCCTTTTGCAACATATCTATCTTGCCGCCAAAAGATTCCTCCCCTGGTGTCCCCAGGACAAGCAATTCCCCTCCAAGGCGATCAACGATGAGCTTGCTGGCTATGCCTGTTCCCACCGCAGCGGCAGCTATTAAATTGTGTCCACATGCATGCCCCATTTCTGGCAGTGCATCGTACTCTGCCAGAAGAGCAATTCTGGGCTCCCCTTTTCTATATGTTGCTCGAAAAGCGGTGGGCAAATCGGCAACGCCTCTCTCCAGGGTAAATCCGCCGGTTTCAAGGTAATCGCTCAGCCAGGACGCAGCTTTCTCTTCCTGAAAGCTTAATTCCGGAGAGTTATAGATCTTCTGACTCAGTTGAATGAGTGAACGCTTCTGTAAATCTACCTCGTGAATTGCTTTGGATTTCAAATCATCAATAAACAATTTTCCCCCTCCAACACTCATATTTTTTATGTTGGTTTCCCAACGGGCAATTGCATGATAGATAAAGTGTGATTATACTATATCTGTATGTTTGTTTTTCGCGTTGCGCAATTGTTTCGAAGCATCGCTGTTTACTCTATATGCCATGACTATCGAAGAAATACAACAGGGTTTCATAAAGGGGTCAATAGATCTGTCTCCACTCTTGAAAGATCCTATAGGTACTACTCGTAACTATGGGATAGCTGAGATCATCGATGAGCGAGCCAGCAACTCTATAGACGGCAGGATCAATTTCACCAATACGGGTCAGGGGGTGTTGGTCCAGTGCGAGTTAACCGCTACGCTACAGCTTACCTGTAGCCGTTGTCTTAACACCTTTACCTATCCCATGCATTGTAACATAGAGGAGGAATTCTTATGTTCTGGTGATGCTGCTGGAGATTTAGCAACATCCAGGTCAGGAGATCTTACCGCTTTTATGCTACCTCATAATTGTTCGCTTGACTTGGGAGAGCTAATATGCGAGTATATTCTTTTGAATTTGCCCATGAAATTATTATGTAGGCCTGATTGTGCCGGCGTAAGGAGATAGATTGTTATGCCACCTCTACCGAAAAGAAGATATCCTAAATCGCGACAGGGGAAGAGACGAAGCCACCTCGCGTTGGGCCTTCCCTCTCTGGAGCGATGTCCTCAATGCCATAGTCTCAAGCTGACTCATCATGTCTGTCCGACCTGCGGTAACTATAGTGGCAGACAGGTAACTGAAGGTAAGAAGGCTAAAAAGAAATCTTCGTAGAGTATGGCTACAGATCCCGGAATAGCATTTGTTTTTCCAGGTCAGGGCTCTCAGAAAGTAGGTATGGGAGTTGACCTGTATGCATGTTACTCCTCTGCTAAAGAAGCTTTTGATCAGGCTGATAATGCTCTTGAATTTCCACTATCTCAGTTGTGCTTTAATGGTCCCGAGGAAGAGCTGACCAAGACGATCAACGTTCAACCAGCGATACTTGTTACCAGTATTGCTTGTCTGAGAGCTATGCAGGAGTCCAATCAGCAGTGTTCTCCTATGCCTCAATTTGTTGCAGGTCACAGTCTGGGTGAGTATACTTCTCTGGTAGCAGCGGGTGTGCTCACTTTACCCGAGGCTGTCATGCTGGTAAGAGAAAGAGGCAGGCTGATGTATCAGGCCGGGTTGCAATTTCCCGGTGGTATGCTGGCCATTCTTGGTTTGGATGATAGAACAGTGTCAGAAATATGTGCTGAGAGCAAGACAGAGATGTCCAATGTTAATTGTCCCGGGCAGATAGTGATCAGTGGTTCTGTTGATGCCTTGAAGGGAGCCAGGAAACTCGCCAGGGGCAAGGGCGCTCGCGTTATCCCCTTGAAGGTAAGCGGAGCTTTTCACTCAGCCTGGATGGAGCCAGTCGTCGCTGAATTCAGGAATGTTCTTTCCAATTTCTCGTTTCTTTCTCCTCGAATTCCCATAGTAGCCAACACATCTGCCACGGTATTAAATGATGTCTGTGCTATCAAGGAAGAGCTATCTACACAGCTTCGCCACTGTATTCAGTGGCAGCGCTCTGTTGAGTATATGCAGCGCAAAGGCGTGGATACCTTCTATGAAATAGGGCCAGGCAAGGTACTTTCTGGTTTGATTAGGCGCATCAGTCCGGAGGTAAATATCATAAATATCTCTGGAAGAGAAGATGTCATTGAACTGTCAGGTTAGCGGAGTGTGCTGGATATGGCTGGGGCAAGGCGGCGAGCGCGAATTGTAGCTCTCCAGGTTCTTTATGAAATGGATTGCACGGGACACTCTTTTCAGGATATACTGACACGCCCTTTTGATGGTCAGGATATACCTTTGGAGTCATTTGACTTCATCAAAAAATTGGTCTATGGAGTGACGGGGGGTAAACTGCAGCTTGATGCTATTATTAAGCAGTTTGCCCCGGCTTTTCCAGTGGAGCAGATGTCTATTGTGGACAGAAATATCTTGCGCCTCGCTATTTTTGAAACTCTGTTCAATGATAATACACCCGTTAGAGTAGCCATAAATGAGGCCATAGAGCTGGCCAAGATCTTCGGGAGCGATTCTTCGTATCGCTTAATAAATGGGGTGCTGGGTTCAATGGCGCAAGAATATAAATCAACAATAAGCAAATAAAACTTATACAAGGAGGCACTATAATGGCAACTGTCTTTGAAAGATTGAAGAAGCTCATCGTAGAGCAATTGGATGCTGATGAAGAGGAAATATCGCCTGAGACATCTTTTATAGATGACCTGAATGCTGATTCATTGGATCTGATTGAGCTCATTACTGCAGTAGAAGAGGAATTCAGCAGGGAAGGCAATCTAATAGAGATATCGGATGAAGAGGCAGAAAAGATACAGACTATTCAGGATACCATGGATTATCTTTACGATCATGGTATAACAGATGATTAAACTTATGCTTGATTTATGTGCGGTACAGAAGTTTTAAGAACCACATCTTGCTCTTTATACTCTTACAGTATGCTGGGGGAAAACACGTATTGAGTAGTAGTTTTTAGCTCTCTCCTTATCAAAGCCAGTTGAGGTCGGTACAACCTGAACTTGCCGTCTCTATAAGTCAGGGTCATGCCGGTGATTTTCGATAGCACCTTTTCTTCTACATTGCCTCCGCATATCGCTGCCGCCTGTGGTTGATTTGTTTCCACTTCTATGAGCATGGGCAATAATAAACTGTCCTGCTCATCTGTGCTCAGTATGCTGGCAAGGCATATTAACTCTTTCCTCTTGAATAAATAAAGCGTACCATCGTTGCATTCCACGCAAGGATACTTTTCACCTAAAAGCGTAGATAATGGTTTTCTTCTCCTGGGCAACCCGGAATTAACTATCTTGAGCTCGCCCTTCAGGCACCTTTGAAGGACCCTTTCGTAGACTGAATCAGGGGACACTTTCTTGCCTATTTCTCCTCAATCAACATCTTCACGCGCTTGAGCCTTATTTTCTCTTCTCTGTCTCTTTCTTCGAAAGTTAAATTTAAGAAGTCTATTGTCGTCTGCAAACTAGGAATCGTAATGTATTCGAGCGCATTGGTTATCCTTTTTGCTTTGTTTATCTCTTTTCCGATCAATTCGAGGCTTCTCTGCAACTCAGCTATCTCCATTATAGCTTCAAGACATCTCTCAGATGATTGTGCTGCGCGATCTACATAGGCGGATGTATCAATTAAACTGTATCGTTTCATCGCCTTTTCATTTCCTGTTAATTCAAAAGAAGGAATTCTAACTCCAGCTACATTTCTTGTTCCGGCAACTGTGCTCGCGTTGCTCTCGGTGGCCAGCAACTCCTTTTCCAGTACCATGTATCCATGATAGCCACTGGCAACTGATAGAGATCGATATAGCTCGGCAAATGACTCAACAAGTTTCTCTCGAGCTTTTACCGTTTCGCGCGCGATCTGTAGGAATTCCATAGTGAGAATAGAGAGCTTGTCTTTAACGATCTTCTGTACTCGCTGCGCTAGCGATAATCTGCGCTTTAGCTTGACCAGCTCAATTTTTGTTGGCCTGACCTTGATTAGCTGCTGGGACATTTATAACGGCCTCACTTTTTTGCATCCAGTTTGATGGTTATGTTATGAACTGCTTGATTTTTCTCTGGGCAGGTATCTCTCGATGAATTTTTCGCTGATTAAGCGCAGTTCCTTTTCTGGCAACATTGAAAACAGGTCCCATGCTATATCCAGCGTGTCCTCTACTCTCCTCTTTTCGAATTCTCCCTGCGACACGAATCTTTTCTCGAACTCGTCCGCAAAGTATAAATATACCTTATCTCTTTCACTTAGCGATTCTGCTCCTATGATGGTAGATATCTCTCTGAGGTTGCATCCTTCGGAATAAGCGGCATAGGACTGCATGAATACGTTATTGTGGTCCTCTCGCGTTTTGCCTGGACCAATTCCCTCTTTCATCATTCGTGAAAGGGAAAGAAATACATCTATGGGCAGATATATTCCTTTCCTTTCCAGGTTCCGTGAAAGAACTATCTGGCCTTCAGTTATATACCCGGTAAGGTCGGGTATGGGATGCGTGATATCATCGTTGGGCATGGTCAGGATGGGCAGTATAGTTATCGAACCTTCTTTTTCCATAATTCTGCCCGCTCTCTCATATATCGTGGCGAGGTCGGTGTACATGTAGCCAGGGTATCCTCTTCTCGAAGGGATCTCTTCGCGCATTGAAGAGAGTTCTCGTAGAGCTTCACAGTAGTTGGTCATATCTGTAAGTATGACCAGGACGTCCATACCTCTTTCCCACGCCAGGTAATCAGCTGCAGTTAAAGCTAGCCTCGGCGTTGATATGCGCTCTATGACGGGATCCGATGCGGTGTTTATGAAGGCCACCGTTCTTTCCAGTGCTCCTGTATTCTCGAGATCTTTCATGAAGAAAGAAGCTTCATCGTAACTGATGCCCACAGCGGCGAATACCAGCGCAAACTTTTCTTCTTCTCCTTTTACCGTCGCCTGCCTGATAATCTGTGCCACGATTTTGTTGTGCGGTAGACCTGCTCCGCTGAATATAGGCAATTTCTGCCCTCTCACCAGTGCGTTCAAGCCATCTATGGCTGAAATTCCAGTCTCTATGAATTCAGCAGGGGGCTGGCGCGCTGCCGGGTTCATGGGTTCGCCATTGATTTCTAGATAGTCATATGGAATTATGGGAGGTCCTCCGTCTATGGCTTCTCCCATGCCATTGAAAAACCTCCCCATCATATCAATGGATACAGGTAGCTTCAGCGTTTCTCCTTTGCATCTTATTTTGCTGTCTATGAGATCAACTTCGCTAACTCCACCGAATACCTGTACTACAACTGCTTCCTTGCCAATGTCTATTGCCTGGCCTCTTTTTACCTCGCCATTTCCAAGCTGGACGTCAATTATCTCATTGAGTTCTATGCCAGGAATACTTTCAGCTATAAGCAAAGATCCCTTGGCCTTATGAATTGCTCTCCCTTCTTTGATGTAAAGTGGAGATAAGCTCATAGAGTTCCTCCTTTATCAGCTGATAGCTCTTGTTCCATTTCTTGCCACAGCTCCTTCGCTTTTTGCTCGAAGAGATCGTTGGGAATATCCTTCATCCTGGTTATTCTGTACACCATGGGAGATGATCTAATCTCCTCAACTCTCATTCCTGAATTCATCATCTCCTGGGCAAGGTCGTAAAATTTCATTATAGTGGTAATCATGAGGCCTGCCTTTAACGGTGTACAATAAGCATCGATTTCATGATAAGCGCTCTGTTGGAGGAAATCTTCGCGCAACATCCTAGCAATGAGCAAAAGCAGTTTGTCTCCTTCAGGCAGAGCTTCAGGCCCAACGAGTCTTACAATCTCCTCCAGTTCAGCTTCCTGTTGCAATATCTTTAGCGCTGCCGACCGGGTATCGGCCCACTCTGGATAGACATCGTCCCACCATTTCCGGACTGCGTCGGTATACAAGCTATAGCTGGTAAGCCAGTTTATCGTGGGGAAATGCCGCTTGTTTGCCAGAGAAACATCCAGTGAGTATAAGGCATCAACTATCCTGAGAGTATTTTGAGTGACTGGTTCGCTGAAATCAGCTCCAGGGGGGCTGACGGACCCAATTACCGTTACCGAACCATTTCTTTCAGGACGTCCCAGGCATTCAACCATTCCCGATCTCTCGTAAAAGGAAGAAAGCTGCGATCCTAGATAGGCAGGGAACCCTTCTTCGCCCGGCATCTCCTCAAGCCTGCCCCCCATTTCTCTCATTGCCTCTGCCCACCTGGAAGTTGAATCGGCAATCAACAACACGTCGTATCCCATATCGCGGAAATATTCAGCTACGGTTATTCCGACGAAGATGCTCGCTTCACGAGCTACGACTGGCATATTGGAAGTGTTGGCTATGAATATCTCCTTATCCTGTAGCAGTTCTCCCGTTTTGGGGTCTTTAAGCTGTCTGAAACTATACAGGACGTCCGACATCTCATTGCCCCTCTCTCCACAGCCAACGTAGATGTTCAGGTGTGTCTGTGCCCATTTCGCCAGTTGCTGCAGGGCGACGGTTTTGCCGGTGCCAAATCCTCCAGGTATTGCAGCCTTGCCCCCAAGTGCCAGGGGAAACATATAATCCATCACTCTCATTCCTGTGGTCAGTAGACCTGCAGGAGCTAATCTCTGTCTATAGGGTCTTTGTTTCCGTACTGGCCATTCTTGCTTGAGCTTAATTTCACACACTTCACTTTCGTATTCCAAGGAGGCTACGGGTTCATCAACGGTATAGTCGCCTTCCTTAATTTGCCGTATTGTACCCTTTACTCTTGGTGGTACCATTATCTTGTGCTCGATGATGCTGGTCTCGGCAACCGTCCCGATGACGCTGCCAGGCCCGAGGATATCTCCATCTTTGACTATCGGAGTGAAATGCCACTTTTTGTGTCTGTCGAGCGCCAGGGCTTTTACTCCTCGCTTGATGAATGGGCCGCTCTCTTCAACGAGCGTAAGCAGAGACTTTTGCAAGCCATCGTAGATGGCCCCCACTATTCCTGGCCCCAGCTCCACGCTCAATATTTTGCCAGTTCCTTTCACCTCATCGCCGACTTTCAGGCCAAGGGTTTCTTCATGTACCTGTATTATTGCCTTATCTCTGTCCAGTCCCGTTATTTCTCCTACCAGACCCTCTTTGCCTATCTCGACGACTTCGTAGACCTGAGAGCCCTTCATGTCATCGGCTATAACTAGAGGG
>CAZVCX010000113.1:0-5686 GCA_964626375.1 uncultured Dehalococcoidales bacterium
GAAAACCGGTAGAAATAATTGCCCACCCTGATATATGGGATAATAAATATGTCAAGTCCCCGGGAGAACAGGAAAGATACATAGGGATTCCTTTCCGTAGAGAAGCAGCAGAGGGGTTGGGAGCGCACTTCAAGCTGACTGCGGAGCCAGTATGGCTCAGCGAAAGCATCGTTACCAGTGGAGAGATCCCTATGATCACAGATTATGAAACCATTGACTCCGTTCTTTACATCAAGGAAAATGACAACTTCAAACCCGATCCCTTGCGCGATGACCTGGCCCTTTTCATCAAATCTCCGCAGGGATTGATCGTAATTTTAGGTTGCGCTCACCGGGGCATTATCAATACCCTCAAACACGCCCAAAATATCACCGGCGTGGAGCCCATATATGCCGTAATTGGAGGAACGCACCTCATGTCAGCCTCTCCTCAACGCATGGATTTGACAATAGCCGCCCTGCGAAACATGGGAATTCAGAAACTGGGCGTATCGCACTGCACCGGGATGGCAGCCTCTGCCATACTGGCCCAGGCATTCAGAGATAAGTTCTTCTTCAATAATGCGGGAACTTCTCTAACTCTATAAATAGACGAGGGAGCTCCTGAAGCGCCTTTATTTCCGCACACCCTTCGAGGAACTAAACTACACCTATCATCCTGAGCCCTACATAGAAAGCAAAGGCAACGAAGATATAATTCAGCCACTTAGCCGACAAAATATGCGATACCCTGGCGCCAAGCTGAGCCAGGGGAATGCTGGTCGCTACCAGGCAAAGCCACATGGGTATGTTTATATACCCCAACGAATAAGGCAAAGTGTTTATTCCAATGCCATTTACAATATACCCTGCGATGCCTCCCAGACAGGTAAATATCACAGCAGCCAGAGAGGTCCCCACCGCTCTATGCAGGGAAAAACGAAACATCAGCGCCAGCAGAGGAACTATCAACCCCCCTCCTCCAACGCCGGTAAGCCCCACCATCATGCCTACGGGAAAGCCACTACCTGCCGAAACCAGGAGCATCTTTGAGGTTACAATTCCCCCCTTCTCTCCTGCCTCCTCAATCCGCCTCGCCACGCTTTTCCACCCCAAGCCCATCCATAGAGCAATCAACACGTAGAGAATTCCCAGAATCAGTTTCAATATATCAGCAGAAAGATAAGCCGCCAGGGTGGCCCCACCCAGAGAACCTATCAACCCACATGAGCCAAGGGCAATGGCTACCTTCCAGTTAACAGCATTATTCTTGTTGTGCTTCAAGGCACCGCTTATTACGGTGGGAAGAATTACCATCAAGCTGGTGCCAAAAGCTACTCTCAGGGCAATGTCCTGGGGGAAACCCATTCCCACGATAACCCAATAGCTAACAGGTACCACAATGAAGCCTCCACCAACTCCAAGAAGTCCACTGAAAAACCCTGCTCCAGCCCCGGTAGCCAGCAATATAAGTATAGATAATATATTCAAGCTATCTTCCCCTCTGCCTTAAATCTAATATTACATCCTCTAATCTCTTTATTTTGAGCGCATGCGCTTCTCAAAATCAACACCCCCGCAAATGAACCGGGGTAAGATATTCCCTCTTATCTCTTCTCCATTTTGCCAAACGGATAGTCTCCGAAAGCATGACATAAACGGCAACTCTTAACAAAAATATCAGAGGGCACTAATTAACGCTGTGAAATTTACCTCCCCCCGGTATCTGCCCTTCACCCGGGCTCTTAAATAAAAATGCTGATCAGAGCTTTCCCCTTCTGTGCAGAGTATTCTCTAAATTCAGCGGCGCGATTTCAGGCCTATCCGCCTCATACACCATCACTACTCCTCTCAAGCCGCTAAAATCGTCTTTGACTGAAAGCATCTCTTCTGGAGAGAGAGGAGGAACAGCACAGGGCCGCAAAGGAGTATTTAGCTGAATTTCATCGGGAGAAATATACTCTACCAGAGAGGCTATCTGCCGAGAAAACGCTCTATTGTCTGCAGTAAACATCACCTGAAGGCTCAACTTGCCCTTGAACCTCTTGCGAAACTCGATGATGCCGTCAACTATCTCGCTGAAGAGAACGCCTGCTGCAGGACGGTTTATTTGCTGAAGCAACTCCTGATCGTGAGCATCGAGCTTGGCGACGACAACATCTGCTCTGGCAAGGTCATAGCGCACATCTTCTCTCGCCATTAAAGAGGAATTCGTCAACACTGCCGTAGGCAAGTGGAAAATATCTTTGGCCAGCTCGATAGCCTGGCTCAAGTTATTGGCCATCGTGGGCTCTCCAGTGCCAGAGAAGGTAACGTGATCGGCGGGAATTTCCTTTGCCTTCTCCATTTCCCTGATCAATTTGAAGAGAGAGATAAATTCACCCCGCTCAATAGCAGGATTAACCGTTTTCCCTAGCTGGCAATATATGCAGTCGAAGGAGCATACCTTATCCACAGAATTAAGAAGATCGACTCCAAGCGATCTTCCCAGGCGCCACGAAGGCACCGGGCCATAAATGATAGGCCTCAACCTGTTTCACCAGAAGATAAATCATTCCCTCGAGTTGCAGTCTTATCTCGGTTGTTATCCAGGTAGTTCTTAATTGCTTCTTTCATGGTATCCGCTGCTAGCAAAGCGCAGTGCTCGCTTTCTTCAGGCAGCCCTCCCAGAGCAGATAACACTTCCTCCTGGCTAATTTGCTCTACCTCCGCTAAACTTCTTCCCCGAGCCAGCTCGGTGACCATCCCCCCGGCGGCGATACTTGATACACAGCCATCAGTGGTAAAATTCGCCTCGGCAATAATCCCGTTCCGTATGTTCAAGTATATCTCAATGGTATCGCCACAGGAGCCAGTCACCCGAGCAAAACTATCAGGCGATTCTAACCTGCCCATATTTTTGGGATTAAGAGAAAAATCTATCGCCTTTTCAGAATAAGTTGCCCTCATATTGGCTATGAGCTTATCTTCCAATTCAGCGAAATTGGCAATGTTCTCTCTGCTCACTCCCATCCCCTCCAGAGCTCCTTCCGCCCATTTTTTCAAAGAAGCTTCGAGATCTTCTGCCATTCTAGCTTTCTCCTACTTTGCTTCTCTCTCATTCAGAGCAGCTATTACATTGTTGAATAGCTCAGCTGCAGCATCCGAATGATATTTCTCGATATCGCCAGCATCACAAAGGCGGGCAACCTCTGGTTCGATGGGCAACACTCCCAGCAACGGTGCCCCCGTCACAGCAGCCATTTTTTCTGCCTTGCTCGCACCAAAGATTTCCATTTTCTTCCCTGACTCGGGTAACACCAGATAACTCATGTTTTCCACCACCCCCAGAACGTGCACATTCATCTTGCGTGCCATATTCACAGCCTTCATCACTATCATCTCAGTCAGATCCTGTGGAGTGAAAACATCTATCACTCCCGTCAAAGGTATCGTTTGCATAACCGTCAGTGCAGCATCACTGGTACCAGGGGGCAAATCCACCACCAGATAATCAAGCTTACCCCAGAGTACTTCCTCCCAAAATTGAGTAATGACCTTGGACATTAGAGGCCCTCGCCAGATAACAGCATCCTCCTCTTTTTCAAGCAACACGTTCATGGCCATCGCTTCTATGCCAGAACGGGACGTCACCGGGATAATGCCAGATTCGCTGCCTCGCGGATGCATTGTCAAACCGAACATCCTGGGAATGCTGGAGCCAGTAATATCCGCATCGAGTATACCAACTCTGTTCCCATTTCGCGCCAGGAAGACAGCCAGCAGACCCGTTACCAGCGATTTACCCACCCCCCCCTTACCACTCATCACTGCGATCACCTTGCCGATCTCATTGATTTCCTTGGGCTTAACATCCACAAAGTCCACGGCGACTTCCGTCACACCGGGGACTCTACTAACTCCCTCTTTGACCATTCCCTTGACGATATTTTGAATTTCTGCAGCCATAGCTGTAGAAGCCAGAGTAACTTTGACTGTGCCATCTGTGATGGCAACATCTCGGACCAGATTCATCTGCTCTAAGCTGCGCATAACCTCCGGAACAATAACCTGCTCCAGCACCTCATGTACTTGCTTTTCTACATTTACGCTCAAGATAACCTCCTAATGCTCAATGATCACATAAATTATCGCCTTTGGCGAGAGTACCTTCTATACATTTCAATACAGCTTCCTCTGGATCTTCTTCTCCCGCCCCTATAACAGTTTCAATGCGGTTATCTCGAAAAGCGGCCTGCGCACGCGATCCCATGCCACCAGCGATAACCACAGAGACCCCCTGTTCCGCCAACCAAGCAGGCAAAACTCCAGGCTCATGCATGGGAGGATCTACCAATTCCTTCCTCAATATAACCCCTTTCTCTCTGTCAGTATCAATAAGAGCAAACTGCTGACAATGACCAAAATGCAGTGATAACTTCCCTCCCACTAGCGGCACCGCATATCGCATGCATCCCTCCTGCAAATCCAAGCGCTGAAGCGCTATCTCTAGTATTTTCTCTCTCCAAAAATCTTACTTCCTATTCTCACTATATTGGCACCCTCTTCTATAGCAACCTTATAAGAGTTCGTCATACCCATGGACAAATATCGCATCTCCACGCCGGGCAAATCGAGGGCTTTAATCTTATCAAATATCTCCCTTGTTTTCACAAAATAAGGTCTGGATTCCTCCGGATCGCCGAAACGAGGCCCCATCGTCATTAGCCCCATCAGCTTTATCTGCTCAAGGCGCGCAATCTCCTGTGCCATTGCCACAGCATCATCAGGAGAAACGCCGAATTTCTGAGCCTCTTCTCCACTGTTTATTTCAATTAACACGGGCATTACCCGGGCAAGATGAGCACATTCTTTCTCCAATTCCCTGGCCATCTCCAGTGAATCCACCGTTTCTATCATATCGAACATGCTAATGGCCTTTTTTATTTTGTTTCTCTGCAGGTGCCCGATGAAGTGCCATTTCACTCTGTCCCCTATTAAAGGCTGGGCCGCCTGGGCATCCTGGAGGTAATTCTCCCCGATTAATTCCACCCCCGCCTCAACTACTTCCTGCACCTCTTGAGGGCTCCTACCCTTGGCAGCCACCACCAGATTCACTCCTTGCGGCAACTCCTCTAATATCTTTTGGGCATTTTGTCTCAACTGAACATTCATGCCCCTGTGCTCCGTCATCCGGTGATGAATTGCCATACCCGTTCAATTTCTCTGGATACAGTACATTCAGGGGAATACTCCACCACAGGCAATTTATGAATCAGGGCTTCGATAACTATATTATCAAAGGGGATCTTCCCTGCAAATGCGACCCCCTGATCAGAGCAATAATCCTGAATGCGTTGAGTATTCTCATCATTAAGATCATATTTATTCACACAGACTGCCGATGGGATGCCAAAATGGCGACAAACATCCAGGACCCTTTCCAGATCATGTATCCCCGAAAGCGTCGGCTCAGTAACAACCAAAGCTGCTTCTGCTCCCGATAGCGAGGAAATAACCGGGCACCCTATGCCCGGCGGCCCATCGCTGATGATATACTTTACGTTCTCTTTTTCTGCGATGGTCCGAGCATGTTGTCTCACCACAGATACCAGTTTCCCTGAGTTCTCCTGGGCAATTCCCAACTTAGCGTGCACCAGCGTACCATACTTAGAGCGCGATACAAACCAGTGCCCCGCCATGGTCTGGCGCATATCCACAGCCCCCA
>CAZVCX010000114.1:0-4358 GCA_964626375.1 uncultured Dehalococcoidales bacterium
TGCCGGCGGATGCAATGGTGACGATATTGTCTTCAACTGTTGCGCCGTCTCCGTTGAGAGATATTGAGTCTCCCTTCAGAATGATGTATGTGGTGGTGAGACTTGAGGATCTATAATCCATATCGTCGCTGTCGTATTCAAGAGAAAGAGTGTCGTAAACTGAATTCTGTCTGATGTGGGCTTCTGAGATGGATCGATTATCTAATATATCTGTGTGCTGAGGGTTCGGCGCATCGTTGTTTGCTCCGCTTGGGCAGGGAGAGCAGGCGCTCAGTGCAGTGAGGAAAATCACTGTTAGCAGCAATATAAGAACATTTTTCATTTTTACAGCGGTATCATCGCGCGATGGTCTGAATTTTAATTTCACCTTTTCCGTGGTTTTTAACCGACGAATATTTCAACCCTGGCCGTTCCAGCGAGATCGTTAATTTTGTTAGTGAAAGATGTCCAGTCGAAATCAGGTCGCCGGTTGTACTGGTAATGCAGGCTGACTCTCTCGTCCATTGTGGACATAGTCTCCAGCTTCAAACCGTGAAGATTACCTTTCAGGAAATCCGTCAGTTTTTTCTCCAGCGATGGAAAGGATGCCTGGTCGACAGAAATCATCAGGTGTCCTCTTCCAGATGGAGCAAACCGGTTGCTTATCAAGCGTTGTGCTCCCAGCGTTACGAAAACGATGGCAAATAACACAACAACGGCCAGCAAGTTGCCGGTGGCGGCACCAATGGCTGAAGCGATCAGGAGGAGCAGAAATCCTATCTCCGCAGGGTCTTTTATGGGTGTGCGGAAGCGGACAAAGGAAAGTGCTCCTAAAAGGCCGATGCCAAGAGGAATGGAGGTCTGTATGACCATGAATATCAAGGTTATCGCTGGCCCACCGAGCAGGAAGGTGCGGTGTATGCCAGCTCCGATATGTTTCGAAGCGTAAAAAAACTGGAACATAAAGTAAGTGATTAATGAGGCTATTAATGAAACTCCTATGCGAACGAGGGCCTCCCATCCCTCCATGGGCGCTTGAAATAAAAAAGAGCTGATTGCTTCCAACATTTTCTTTCTCCTAGTTATATAACGTTTGTACTATTCTTCCTGATGGGGATAGGCGTCCTATTGTGCCGGGCTCTTCGATGTGAGAGTCAAGGCAGGCGGAATATTTGGAGAATCGCGTCCAGTCAGTATCCAGCATCTTCGCCTGTCTCAAAGGTATGGGTAATTCCATTGTCTGTCCTTTCATTTCCATAACTGCACCGGGTAGCTTCAGGTCTCTTTCATCGTTGCCCAGCCCTGGCTTGACTATCGTTGATCGTATATGGCAATCCAGTGAAATTCTCTGACTGGTTGAAATTTCGCTGAAACGGTAGCGCCAGTAGGATATCTTTATAATCGGTACAAGCATTATGGTTGGGAAATAGCCAAACCGGGCCAGCAAGTTCATTAAGAGAGTCCTAGGAATAATGCCTTTTCGTAAATTGGATAGAACCAGGTTATCCAGAGGTACCTGTAATTTAAATCGTCGTTTGATGCTGGAAAATCCCTGTCGTGATTTCAATTCAACGAATATGGCATGCCTGCCACTCGTATAACTGTCTTCGCTATACCAGCGTATGCGGACCTTGTCTTTGTAATAATCGCCGTCATATGACCTCTCGTACTGTTCTAGATCGGGCGTATCAAAATAAAGGCTGTTTATCTGCTCGGAAGGATATTCGCCAGCTACTCGGCATATATTCCTCAGTAGACCGTAAGCTAGGCCAACGTCTCTGGGGATGAGATAGTATTTGCGTTCGAATCTCTCCGGCAATATATTTATCGCTTCGCTTGATGCTCCATATATCTGGACTGACATTTTATTCCCCCCCTGTTGCCAGGAAATCAATCGTTGTCTGGTAACGCTGGTAAATACGGTTGATCAGCTGCTGGACGGAAGATTCATAGTTGTTTTCGCTGGGTTCTTTCGTTGTATAGGGACCAACGAGTGCCGCTATTCCCCGGCACTTTCTCTCCAGCTCTTCCGGGTTAAATATGTTGTTAGCGGTCTCCTCCAGGTAGCTGATATAAAGATCATAGTATACTGGATCGTCCAGCAGGTAGCGAATTAGTGGCCATTTCTTATCTATTTGTTCTCTGTCCAGAGATGTGCTTCGCCGTGAACCATGCCAGTTCCTGGAATTTCGCCTGTCGAGTCTATCATTACCTTCCAGTACCATGTTGTGATCCCAAGATATCCAGGTGAGCATATCGGTGCCTGGGTCATGGTAAAGGTAGAAGTTGTGAGGCATTGCTCCATATGAATCCCAGTGTTCAATGATGGCGCTAATAGCCAACCATTCTAGAAAGGCGTTCACGTCGAAGATAGATTCCAGCCTTTCGCGCCATGCTTCAGGGTTAGTGGTGCGCATTTCTGAATGCAATGTGCTATGCAGAGCTTTAATATCGCTCCAATCAGCTTCCTCTTTGTTGTTTTCCTTCGAGAAATCGTTCTCAATCTGGTTAAAAGTATCTTCTGCCATGCTGGCACCTGGCCCCTCTCCCTCATAGATGTTACCCGAGTCGCTGCCGAAGTAACGACGGATTGCGGTATCGTCAATGACCTCGATCATAACATATATGCCCAGGTTGACTGGGCCTTCTCCATAATCGATTATTATCTCATAGTGGGCTGTTTGCGCAGCTGGTAGCCCTGCTTTTATCAGCAGATCAGAGGTAATCATATCGCACATATAAGTGCCGTCGCTGAAGCTATTCGACAGCGATAACTGCTCGAAGCCGTAGAATCTTTGGTTATCAATCTGGGGATATTCTTCTTCAAATTCGTCGAAGTCCAGCTTGAGAGGTAGCTTCATCGTACCGCTGTTCCAGCCACTTTTCAGAGATGAGTTTCCTTTATAGCGGACACCAACCGCAGTCCACGTCAGATTATTGAATTCGATGGTGGCAGGAACCCAGGTGGGATTCTCGGCTGTTAGATCTCCTCTGCCTCTCTCGGCTTGTGCTCCATTTGCTGGGGCATGTGCGCTGTCCCCATCAGGGAAATTGCCAGTGCCTGGAGATACATTATCCGTTTGAGGGATATTGGCAGCAACATCATCAGGAACTGCGGAGTGACTCTGCTCTCCTTTTTCATCGAATAGCTCGATCATGTTCGCCTGCATTTGTCCCCAGTTGTCCGCGGAAATTGTAATCTTTATCTGGTTTACTCTGTCCCTGGGAAATACGATATCGTAGGTTGGCTCTGCATATTTGCCATGCGTTTCCTCTGTCCAGTCTTCCGAGCGGCGTATCTTATCGCTGTAGGAATATAACTCTCCAAGAGTAGCTTCCTGTTGCGTTGTATCTTGTGTGAGAGATGCCGATTTACTACAGCTAATTGTGATCATGGTTATCAGAACCATAAGCACAAGCAGACCTGTTACTTTTTCCCACCTCATTTTTTCGTTCCTTGATATGGGAAATTATGCTGTAGAAATGTTAATAAATTATGAAGCTGATCACAACATATCTTTTCTCCATCGGCTTGATCACGCGCTATTGAATTAAAAATATTCCAGATGATATGTGCAGGTCAGCTCTATCGAAAATTAGACTTCAACGAAGGAAAGTTTTCCATGTTGGTATGTGGGAGAAAAGATGCCGCGGTAAATTCGCTCATGAAGGTGCTATCACTGATGAGTTCTACGTAGGTTATTTTCTCGGTTATCTCTTCCGCCATTCGCTGAGCCTCACATGATAGAAGGACGTTATAGGCACCTGCAAGCGAAGTGTTTCCCAGAAATTGGAATTTTTCCCATGGCAAGTCGGGCAAAAGGCCAATTTTTATGGCGCTCTCTACGTTAATGTGCTCTCCGAAGGCACCTCCAATTAGTACGCGTTCAATATCTGTCATTGTGATTCCTACCTGGTTGAGCAACACCATCATGCCTGCGTATATAGCAGCCTTGGTACGGATGATATTGTCTATATCCGATTCGTTGATGGTTATATCCTTACCGCTGGCTGAATCAGCAGCCCGGCAAATGACGTACTCCATTCCACGTTCTCCCCTTCGAATTGGTGAACCGCGTTTACTCTCGTGCTTGATGTTGCCGGATTGGTCTATGATACCTGTGGTGAGCATTTCAGCCAGAATGGCTATCATGCCAGAGCCGCAAATTCCCCGGGGAGGCAAGTCATCGATAACACTGATAGTTGGCTCCAGCGTGTTGGAATTTATGATGACGTCTTCGATTGCTCCGCTGGTTGCCGGCATGCCGCAATCGACGCCACCTCCTTCGAAGGCAGGTCCAGCGCTGCAGGCACAGGATATCATCCAGTCCGCGTTGCCCAGGACCATTTCTCCATTGGTACCTATGTCCAGAAATAGG
>CAZVCX010000115.1:0-2711 GCA_964626375.1 uncultured Dehalococcoidales bacterium
CCGCGACAGCAAGCAACTGAGCGCCAGGAAAAGGGGAATACTTTTTGACCTGATCAAAAAGGAATCGATAGCTATGGGCGTGGGAATTATTTCCTGCGAGGCAATTGACGCAGCAAACATACTGAAGGCAACCATGATGGCCATGATACAGGCCGTGGAAAAGATGCCTCAACGCCCGCAGTTTCTCCTTATCGACGGTATGAACCTGCCGCGGTATTCTCTGCCACAAAGGAACATAATTAAAGGAGACGGAAAGTGCCTCTCAATAGCTTGTGCTTCCATCGTGGCCAAAGTTACTCGAGACCGCATCATGGAGGAGATGGACAAAATCTACCCTCTATATGGTTTTGCCCGGCACAAGGGCTACGGGACAAAAGAACACATTTGCCTTTTGAACAGACTGGGCCCTTCGCCGATCCATCGCCGTTCTTTCGCTCCCCTCAAGAATGCGCTCTTCATCCATAATGATGGCAACTCTCCGGGGGAGAAGTGAACCGGCAGCAGCTTGGCAAACTTGGTGAGAAGCTGGCCCGAAAATTCCTGGAAGATAGGAGTTACCGCATCCTGGAGACTGGTTTCCGCTGCCGGAGTGGTGAAATCGACATCGTCTCACGGCATAAAGATGAACTCGTTTTCGTAGAAGTCCGCACCAGGAGCAACCTGGAGTTCGGCACGCCCGAAGAATCAATTGACAGGAGAAAAAAGCAAAGCCTCATCCACACCGCTATGCACTACATTAGCACCCACCGCGACCTGCCGGCTTCGTGGCGCATAGATGTCGTGGCGATAGAGATGAGCGCAGAAGGCAAAGTTACTCGGCTGAGCTTGCTCGAGAATGCCATTGAGCAGGAATAGCAGTATTTAGCGCTTGGTGTATTGCGGAGCCCTGCGAGCGCCTCTCAAACCATATTTCTTGCGCTCTACAACGCGGGCATCACGAGTCAGCAGTTTTTCCTTGCGCAAAACAGGTTTGAACAACTCGTTTTCCTTGGACAGAACTCTCGCTATCCCCAGACAGGCCGCTCCTGCCTGGCCGCTTACGCCACCGCCCTTCACCTTTACCGTTATGTGATACTTATCCAGGGAATTGACCGCTGCCAGTGGAGCTTCAACTGTCTGCTGGTATCTCTGGGAGGGGAAAAATTCCCTAAAGGGCTTGTCATTTACGACGATATCGCCTTTGCCTGGCGTTAGTCGCACCTGAGCTATGGCACTCTTGCGCCGGCCCGTTGCCCAAATGTAATGCCCCTGCTTTGTCCTGCTCCTGCGCCGCGTGGTACTTGCAGTTGCAGTTGCAGCAGGAACTTCCGGTTGTGACGGTTCAGCAACTTCCTGGTTTAGTTCAGCATCGTTGATCGTTTCTTCACTCATCAGTTGTCACCCTTTTCCTTTATCTGAGCCTGGTGAAGATGTTCACTGCCGGAATAAACTCGAAGCTTTTTAAACATAGCTTCACCACGACTATTCTTGGGAAGCATCCCCCTGACTGCATGTTCCAGCACGTACCGCGGAGACCGGGCAAAAGCATCCTTATACACAATCTCCCTCAACCCGCCCGGATAACCCGAGTGCCGGTAATAGACCTTCTGTTCTGTCTTCCTTCCCGTTACCCTTATCTTGCCAGCGTTGATCACCACAACATAATCTCCCACATCGAGATGAGTAACGTAAAGTGGCTTGTGTTTACCCATGAGCAAAACCGCTACCTCAGAAGCCAACCTTCCCAACGTCTTGCCCGCGGCATCAACAACGTGCCATTCTCTTTTAATATCTTTGGCCTTGGTGCTATAAGTTTTCATCTGAATTCCTCGTAGCTGCAGCCCTGATCGTTCTGAAACTGCAGGTCTCTATTATTGAGAACGGAAGCGGCTAACTCCTGGCCGCACAGATCTGCAGGGTAATTAACCCTGGTGAGAAACAACCCCCGAGAAGGAGCCCTGGGGCCAGCCAGGTTATATTTCTTTGCCGTTAAAACATTCCGAACATCTTCGCAATTCTTCTTTCCTTGCCCCAGATGAAGCAGGAGCCCTACAGTGTTGCGCACCTGATGGCGCAGAAAAGCATTGGCTATCATGCAAAAAACGACCAGCTTACCTTCTCTTCTAACCTTCGCTTCATACACGCGGCGTACCGTTCCTCCCTTCTCGGGAGCACTGGTAAAAGAGGCAAAATCATGTTCTCCCTTAATAAACTGACACGCCTCATTCATTCCCTCCACATCGAGAGCTGCGGGCGTCAACAGAGTAAATCTCTGGCCAAAAGGTGTCCTGATATCGCTATTGAGAATGTAATAATGATATGTGCGGCTCAGAGCATCGCGCCGAACGCTGAAATCGTCTCCTGCCCTCCCGGCAGCTTTTACGGCGATATCTGCAGGCAGATAATAGTTCAGTGCCCTGACCATTGTCGCAGTCGATATATCTGGCCTGGCCCAAAAACTTACTACCTGGCCCCGCGCATGCACACCAGCATCAGTTCGGCTGGCCGCCATGATGCGACTGCTCCCTCCACAAAACTTTCTCATAGCCTGCTCCATCTCATCTTGAATGGTAGGTACTCCAAGTTGCCACTGAAAACCATGATACCGCGTGCCATCATATTCTACAAGCAGAACATATTTGCAGGAATCCACTACTTGA
Organism: uncultured Dehalococcoidales bacterium; assembly: GCA_964626375.1. Lineage (GTDB taxonomy): Bacteria > Chloroflexota > Dehalococcoidia > GIF9 > AB-539-J10 > M55B177. Next base: position 2,640 of record CAZVCX010000115.1, read on the forward strand.
CCAGCTCAACCTGAACCATGGGGGCATTATCGCCATGGCGCGGCCCCAACTTGACCAGCCGAGTATAGCCAC
>CAZVCX010000116.1:0-5008 GCA_964626375.1 uncultured Dehalococcoidales bacterium
AGGGAAGCTCTCAAAATAAGTAGCGAGAAATGGAGATAAAACGTGCTCAAGCAGCGTATAAGCTTCTTGGCTTATAGCACAAGCAACAAAGGTGCTACATCTGACATATGATGTGTACTTAGCCGTATATAGAGGAACTCGGAATTTTAGCAAGTAACTATATTAGAGTCAATAGAATGTCGTAGCAACTAGAATAGCCATTGAACAAGAAATAAGTTATCCGACGGTGTTTATTGTATCTGAGAGAAGGTGGAGCGTAAGTGATTGTTGGTAAGGCTATCTACGTTATAGATTCTCATACTGCTGGCATGCCAACCAGGATAATCACAGGAGGGGTACCCCATCTTGATGGAAACACGATAGCAGAAAAAGCAGAATACTTCACAAACAACTTTGATTCTATCCGAACTGCTATTTTCCAGGAACCAAGAGGACTGTTACGCGGAGTAGGTGCATTAATCACCTCTCCAGTCAATGATAAATCACAGATTGGCGTCTTCTTTATGGATAGCAAACACCAGCTAATATCCATGTGCGGACATGGCAGCATGGGGGTAGTGACTGCAGCAATCGAATTTGGCATCGTTGATGTTGTTGAGCCTGTTACGGAAGTGACTCTGGATACTCCAGCAGGGATAGTAACAGCCTATGCGCAAGTAAAAGATGGCTCGGTTAAGAGCGTCTCTATTCGCAACGTTCCTTCCTTTTTATACAAGTCAACAAAGCTTAATGTGCCAAATCTGGGTAGTATTCCAGTGAATATAGCTTACGGTGGATCATTTTTCGCGATAGTTAAGTCTGGTGATATAGGTATCGAAGTTGATAAAAAGAATATATCCAGGTTATCCGAGCTAGCAATGGATATTAAAGACTCAGCTAACGCCCAAATTAGTGTAAAGCACCCAGAAACCATGGCTTCGTCTATAGAAGCAGTCCGCATTTATAATGAACCCACAAATAATGAAACACGAGCAAAGAACGTGGTGGTCTTTGAAAAAGGGGATAAAGGGATAGATCGGTCACCATGTGGCACTGGTACTTCCGCGCATCTAGCAGTTCTTTATTCGAAGAAACGGATTAAGCTAAACCAAGAATATGTTCATGAGAGCATAATTGGCACAACTTTTGGGAGTAAGGTAATCTCATCGACCAAAGTAGGTAACTTTGAAGCCGTGATCCCTGAGATTACGGGAAGTGCTTACACTATGGGTATGAATACAATTATCATATCCCCAGAAGATCCCTTGGAAAAAGGTTTCCTGATTGAATAAAAGCAATGGAGGATTTAAATGTCCCGGCTTTTAAAGCCTTTTGGTTATTTTGAACCTGCTACGGTTGAAGAGGCAATAGGGCTTTTATCTACGCATGGTGACAAAGCAAAGGTACTTGCCGGCGGTACTGACCTGATCATCTCAATGAAAAGGAGAGAGATACTACCAGAAAAAGTAATCTATATCAAGGCCATTCCAGGCCTGGACTACATTGAGTATGACCAGGAATCAGGGCTCAGAATCGGATCTCTGACTACACATAGTACCATAGCCGATTCTCCCATTGTGAGAGACAAGTTTGGACTGCTAGCTACTGCCTGCGGTAAAGTGGGTACTCCCCAGATCCGCAATGCAGGAACAATAGGCGGGAATATCTGTAAAGCAGGACCGTCACAAGATACTCCTCCTTCACTACTTGTACTTGATGCTAGGCTTAAGCTTGTCAGCCTCAATGGCGAAAGAATAATTCCTATTGACCAGTTCTTTATTGCACCGTTTCAGACTGCTCTTAAACCAATAGAGCTAATCACCGAAATTCAGATACCCCCACTACCTCCCAGAAGTGCCGGTTGCTACAAATGGACTACCAAGATAGTCAATATCGATGAAACGCTTGTCGGAGTAGCTGTTCTGATAGCGATTGATCCTAGCAACAGCGTGTGCAGTGAGATAAAGATAGGTTTATGCTCAGTAGCTCCTACTCCTATGAGGGCCAGACGGGCGGAGAAAGTACTGCTAGGCAAGAAGTTAGGCAGTAGCGTTATTGAGCAAGCAGCAAAGGTTGCATCTGAGGAAATAATGCCCCGCTCCCGAGCTGATTACCGCAGAAAGATGACCGAGGTCTTGGCGAGAGAAGCGGTAGAAGAAGTTTGGCAAAAGGTTAAATGACAGTCTGAGGGAGAAGGCATAATGAAGCAGATCGCCAATTTCATAGTAAATAGAAAGCCATATGCAATAGCCATAGAGCCTCATATGCTCCTGATTGAAGTGTTGAGGGAAGAATTAGGTCTTACCGGAACGAAATATAGCTGTGGCATTGGTCATTGTGGAGCCTGCACCGTCTTAGTTGACGGCATACCCATCCTTTCATGTCTGACTCTGGCTGCAACAGTTAAAGACAAAAATATCACCACTATAGAAGGGCTGGCAGAAGGCACTAAACTGCATCCGATTCAAAGAGCATTTATAGATTACGGTGCAATACAGTGCGGCTACTGTACACCGGGCATGATTTTGTCAGCTAAAGCGCTGTTGGATAGAAATCCTGACCCTAGTGAGGCAGATGTTAAGCAAGCTCTGTCTGGCAATCTATGCAGATGCACAGGTTATATAAAGATAGTTACTGCTGTATTGGCGGCGGCGGAGAATATAAGGAAGGGGGCAAACGCATGAAAGAAGATCTTTCGGTGGTTGGGAAACGGATAACCCAGCCAGATGCAGCTGCCAAAGCCACAGGAACTGCTATATATGCAAGTGACCTGAATATGCCTGGCATGCTGATAGGGAAGGTACTAAGAAGTCCCTATCCACATGCCAGAATTAAGAGGATAGATAAATCTAGAGCCAAAAAACTACCGGGTGTTGAGATTATTCTCACTCCGGAAGATATAACAGAGTGGAACGGATTTGACCGAGGCTTAAAAGATTTACCGATGATAGCGGGGGGGTATGTTGTACCGCCAGAAGAGCATGTTTTAAATGAAAAGGCACGCCATTTCGGCGATGGTATAGTTGCGGTGGCAGCTATAAACGAACACATAGCTGAAGAGGCGCTGGATTTGATAGAGGTAGAATACGAGCAACTGCCCTTTGTACTTGACCCGGAAGAAGCCATTAAACCCGGAGCACCCCAGATAAGTAACTCCGCCAAAAATAACATTGGTAAACATATATCCTATCCCTTCCCTGAAGGTGATGTTGAAAAGGGCTTTGAGGAATCAGACTGTATAGTAGAAGGCACTTTCAGTACCACAAAACAGGAACACTGCGCCGCAGAGACAGCTGCTGCCCTTGCCTACGTTGATATCGATGGGAGAATTAACGTCTGGTCGCAATGCCAATTGGCCCATATGGCAAGGAGAGAAATTGCCCATATATTCAATGTGCCAGTAAGAAAAGTCAAGCTTATGACTCCCTTTGTTGGCGGCAGTTTTGGTCAACGGGGCTCTCTCTGCGCTGAAACAGTATGTATTGCCCTAGCTTTAAAGGCAAGTAAGCCGGTGAAGCTGATATTCTCCAGGGAAGAAGTTTTCACCTCTCTGGAAAGCAGGACAGGGTTTAAATACAATGTCAAGATAGGATTTAAGCAGGACGGCACTTTACATGCTATGCAGGTGTACATGCTAGGTCGTCTCGGGGGTTACATGGGCTGCGGCCCGATGGCATCGGCTATCGGAATGACCTATGGCCTGGGGCACTATAGATGCCCGAATAGGGCGGGTGAGGCAGATATGGTTATGACGAATACTCCGCCTTCAGGAGCATTTCGCGGTTTTGGTAATCCAGAAATAATGTGGGGCATTGAGCAACTAATGGATGAAGCGGCCGAAAAGCTGGGGATAGACCCCATAGGAATAAGGTTGAAGAATATCAAGAAGGCAGGCGAGACTGCTAACATGGGGCTTCCCCTTGAGAGCACATACCTTGAAGACTGTATTAAACAAGGAGAGGAGGCCATAGGATGGAAAGAAAAATGGGGAAGTAAGAAGAGCGGAAAGATAAGGCGAGGTGTAGGTATGGCGACCATGACCCACAGCAGTGGCGCTGCCCCTCTGTATTTAGACCATTCTAACGCTTTCATAAAGCTTAATGAAGATGGCTCAGCTGATCTAACGGTATATCCCGGTCCCGTTGGTCAACACATCTGGGGGGCACTATCCCAAATTGCCGCTGAGGAGCTAGGATTACTTGCTGAAGACATTCATATTGTTACCGGAGACACAGACATTACCCTCTTTGAATATGGTTCTGATGCCAGCCGATCAACATATGTTATTGGCAATGCAACTGCAATAGCTGCTCGCCAAGCCAAGCAGCAAATTCTAGAGCGATCAGCTGAAATTCTCGGGGTATCACCCGATGAATTGGAGAGTAAAGACAGGCAGGTCTATATTAAAGCAAACCCACAGAAAAAGGTTTCTATCGCCGATGTGTGCTACGACGCTATCTATAATTTCAAAGGGAAGTGTCTGAATTTTTCAGGAAAGTGCTCGTGGGAATCCAAATATAATTCTCCACCAACTGGAGCATTCTTCGCCGAGGTAGAGGTAAATACAGAAACGGGGAAGGTAAAGGTAATAAAATTTGTAACCGCTATAGACTGTGGCAAGGCAATCAACCCGATGAGTGTTGAGGGACAATTGGAAGGTGGAATCCAGCAGGGCATAGGTTACGGCCTGACCGAGGATTACATTATCAATAAGAATACCGGTGTAATCGAGAGCAATAACTATGATACCTACAGGATGCCAGGATTTCTCGATATGCCTCAAACTGAGGTAGTGATTATTGATAAGCCTGACCCCAAGGGTCCGTTCGGAGCTAAGGGTGTAGGTGAACCAGCTCTGGTTGGCGTCGCACCAGCTATAGCCAATGCTATTTATGATGCCATTGGAGTGCGAATAAGGGATTTGCCAGTAACGCCAGAGAAAGTGCTTAATGCTCTAGAGGAGAAAGGATAGGGTCAGAATCGAGAGTTGATAACGGGCGATAATAATAAGAGGAGGATATTAATGCAC